>CAZTTW010000023.1:0-15797 GCA_964616265.1 uncultured Myxococcales bacterium
GGCACCATGGTTCGGTTGAAGAAGGTCGCGGTGACGTTCACGCGCTCGCTCATGATCCATTCCGATACCGTGGGAAAGAGCGTCGCTACGAGGACGATGGCGGCGGCGATCACGAAGCACCAGTTGCCGAGGCCGAACATCGACTCGCGCGATAGAATCGCGCCGACGGCCTCCGTGGGGCGCAGCTCTTTGCGCCGCCAAATCATCAGGCCGAAGCTGAACACGACGATGGCCAGCATGAAGGCGCCGAACACGTAGGCAAGGTGGATGTCTTTACCGAAGGCGTGCACCGATTGCACGATGCCCGAGCGGGTCATGAAGGTCCCGACGATGGTCAGGAAGAACGACAGAATGGCGAGCGTGAAGTTCCAGCGCACGTAGAGGCCGCGGCGTTCTTGTACCTTGGCCGAGTGAATGAGCGCGGTGGCGGTCAGCCAGGGCAGAAGCCCGGCGTTCTCGACGGGATCCCAGGCCCAGAAGCCGCCCCAGCCGAGCACCTCGTAGGCCCAGATCATGCCGAGGGTAAGGCCCAGCGACAGCACGAACCACGCCGACATCAGCCAGCGCTTGACCAGCGGAAACCACGCGTTGCCGAACTTGCCGGCCATGAGCGCGCCCATCGCGAAGGCATACGGGATGGTCAGCCCGACGAAGCCAGCGTAAAGCGATGGCGGGTGAGCGACCATGTACGGGTTCTGCAAAAGCGGATTCAGGCCTTGCCCGGTCGCTGGCTGGCTGACCAAGAAGGTGTCGAAGGGATTCTTCTCGAATACGACGAGGTAGATGAAGAAGTCGCAGATGGCCATGAGCACGGTGACGGCGTAGGCGGTCATCGCGGGCTCGCGGCGCCACAGGGTTTTCACCGCGATGGCCGAGCAGATGGCAAGCAGGAAGACCCAGAACAGGATCGAGCCGTCGAGGCCGCCCCATACCGCCGTCAACTTGTAGCCGAAGGGCTGGCCTACCTCGGAATAGTGCTGAACGTACTTTATCGAGAAATCACTCGAGGTGAACGCGTGCACCATGGCGGCGATGGCCATGGAAAGTGTGGTGGCCAGCAGGTAGACGGCAGCGCGGCCGGCGCGCACGAGGCGTTCCGAGCCGCGACGGATTCCGACGAACGAGGCAACACCGCCCAGGGTGGCGACGAGAAAGGAGACTAAAAGCGTTAGGTTTCCAAATGCGGCCATGGGCAGCTCCGACGCTCGATGGTTAGGCTGGATCGCTCGTCCGAGAAATGTCGGAGGCGAGAGATCTCATCCGCGAAAGATGCCTTGTTTTTCCTATCTGCGCCAGGGCTATACTCGGCTGATGCCTGCCAAATTCCACGCGTTCCTGTCCTTGGCGTTGGCCGCTTCCTTGTCGAGCTGCGCCGGACTGAAGCTGCAAATGGTCGACCGATCCGTGCAGCGACCGTCCAATATCGCGGTGTACTTCACGGTGGATACGACCCGGGGCGATCCCGTGCCCGACCTGACGCCCGCCGACTTCCACATCTACGAGGATGGCGAGCCCGTGTCCGTCTTCGAGAGCAAGCAGACGATCCTGCAACCCGAGGTGGCCGCCGCTCACTACACGTTGCTGCTCATCGACATGAGCGGCAGCGTTTCAGGCTCGCCCGACATGGATAAGGTCGTGGCCGGCGCAGCGTCGTTTGCGCAGCAAGTGGGGCGCTACCAAAAGCTCGGGATTTACGCCTTCGATGGCAGTCCCCACATCACCCAGGTGGTGCCGTTCGGCGGCGGCGATCCGCAGGCAACGGTTCGCGCCTTCGCCAATTTCCAGCCTCGGGATCCGTCGACCAACCTCAACGGCGCCGTGCTCGATGCCATCAAGGTCCTCGACCACCAGATGGCGCAATCCACGCTGCCCCTACGGTTCGGTACCCTGGTGGTGTTCACGGACGGTACCGATCACGCCGCTCGCGTGAGTCGCGACGCGCTTCACGAGGCGCTGACCGACCTGGACTTCGAGGTCTACGCCATCGCCGTGGGCGCCGAGGTCAACGATCAGGAGATCCGCGCCATCGGCCGCAACGGCACCTTTACATCCAAGAACCCGGCCGACATTCGCCGCGGCTTCGACGAAATCGGCAACCGCATCGAGGGGTTCTCGCGGCGATACTACCTCCTGTCGTATTGCTCGCCCGCCCGCGCCGGTCACCACAGCGTGGATATCGAGGCAGTCAAGGGCGCGATGCATGGGCGGTTGGAATACGATTTCAAAGCCGATGGTTTTGGTCCGAATTGCGATCCCAACCAAAAGCCGGCTTTCAACGTCCATCACCCGCGGGTTCGGCCGTTGCCCGCCCCAGCCAAGACCAAGGCGAAATAGCGCCGAGCCTTGCCCGCAGCGCAGGCCCACTTGCGACCCCGGCTCGCCGAGCGAATCTTGCTCGGCGCTGCGGCAGTGCTCTTTGTCCTTCTTACGCACTACCACTGGCAGCAGATCGCCGACGACGCTTTTATCGTCTTTCGGGTGGCGGATCACGTGGTCGGCGGGTGGGGACCGGTGTGGAACCGCGGCGAGCGCGTCGAAGCCTACTCGTCGCCGCTGTGGCTTGGCCTCGCGGTCGTTCTGCGCTTGGCCGGGGAGCCTCTTCCTGCGGGGGCGGGCGCAGTCGGCGTCTTCTGTTCGGCGCTTTGTTTGCTCGCCGCTTGGCAGCTGGCTCTGGTCGCCAGCAGTAGTCGGGTCGTCGCGGCCGCAGCCTGTTTGGCGGCAACCCTGGTCTACCCGCTCTATTTCTGGGCGCCGGCGGGGCTGGAGACCGCGCTCGTTGCCGCGCTCGTCACGTGGGCGGCGGCGGCCTTGCTTGGATCGTCGACATGGCAGTGGTGCTTGTCCGCCGGGCTGCTCGGCATCGCTCGACCCGAAGGTCCCTTGCTGACTCTGGCGCTCGTCGGACTGGCGGCTCTTGTCCGCGGCCGGCCGGCCATGCGTTGGTCATCGGTCGCCATGGCGCTGGCACCTGCCGTCGCGTGGCTGCTTTTCCGGCGGTCATACTACGGCGTTTGGCTACCGAACCCGTACTACGCGAAGGCGACCGGTGCCTTCGCGGCCAGGATTGAATCGGGAGTTCTCTACTGCTCCTCGGTACTCGCGTTCGGCGCGGTCACGGCGGTGGCGGTTTGGCTGGGCGGCATCCATCGCAAGCTTGGTGCCGTCCTGCTCCTAGCCGCCTTGCTGGTGGCAATCGTCGTGGGCGGCGGCGGCGATTGGATGTGGCACGGCCGTCTGCTCGTGCCGGCAATGCTGCTGCTCGTCCCGCTCGCAGCGTCGGCGGTCGCGCGCCTCTCCGGACCGCGAAGAATCGCCGCGGCGGTTGCTTGCATCGTGGCTGGCTCGGGACTTCTGCCGTCGCCGTCGCTTCTCGCCGATGCCTGTGCCGCCCGGCGAATGCCCCCAACCGCCTACCAGGAAGGCACGATGGTTCCCGCGGCGCTGTCGGCCGCGAGCTACATCGCGAGCAACTATCCCGCCGATGCCCTCATCGCGGTGAACCACGCCGGCGCCTTGCCGTACGCTTTGCCGAACCCGGTGCTCGATATGACTGGCCTCGCCGACGCGCACATTGCGCGCGAGCTGTCCGGTTGCCTGCACCAGAAGTTCGACGCCCGCTACGTGCTTTCTCGGCAGCCGCGCGTGATCGTCCTCAACACCCGCGTTCGGCCTGGCACCGCGGGCTCTTGGTATCAGCCCGGCTACTGGGCCGGCGAAACGGCGCTCGTAAATCAGCCCGACTTTGCGACGAACTATCGGCCGGTGGAAGCCTTCTGGACCTGGCGCTGGCAACCCGTCGGCGAAAGCTACATCGTGCTTTACGAGCGGAAGTAGCGGCTACGCTTTCTCGGTCGGCGCGACGGTCGCGAGCTTGGCGCGCACGATGGCCTTGAAGTCGGCGGCGCCGGTGCCGGCCAGCGGGACGTCGAGCCAGAGCATGGACGGGCTGCCGTGCGCGTGCTTGTGGGCGAGCTGCCCGACCGGCGAAAGATTCTTCCAGTCGATAGTGGAAATCGCGAGCGCCGGTAGCGAGAGAATGCCCACCGGGGCGTCTTCGTACAGAAGCAGCGAGCAGAGCGGATGAACGCCCACGAGATAGCGCAGAGCCCAGCCGGTCTTCGGCCCGTAAAAGTAGACGTCCTCGCGCATGTCCTTCTGCCGCAGCAAGAACGAGCGCACCATCTCGAAGCGTTTGCCGAGGGCCAGCGGCAAGCGCGCGGCGAATGCAGCCGCCGTGGGCGGTTGGTTCTTCTTCGGGAAGGCGACCCTCGGTGCTTTGCTGATTGCGGGCGCTTTCGTCGTCTTCGTCATCTTCGTCGTGGGTGCCGAGCTCTTGCCGGCGCTCTTGGCGGGCTTTTCGACGGGGGCGCGTTTCTTTTCAGGTTGCGGGCTTTTCATTCCGTTGGGCCGTGCGGCTGCGCAGGTATCCGATCATTCCGGGCAGGAGCGAAAGGAAGATGATCAAGATGATAAGCTTCTCGATGTGTTTGGTCACGTCTGGCCACACGGTGGCAAGGCCATAGCCGATGCCGGTCATGCTGACGACCCAGCCGATGCCGCCGAAGACGTTGTAGCTGACGAAGCGGCGGTAATTCATGTCGCCCACGCCGGCCACCACCGGCGCGAAGGTGCGAATGATGGGCATGAAGCGCGCGATGATGATCGTCTTGCCGCCGTGCTTTTCGTAGAACTGGTGCGTGCGGATGAGGTGCCTCTTGTTGAAGAGCAGCGAATCCTCGCGCGAGAAGATCTTCGGTCCAGCCTTGCGGCCGATGTAAAAGCCGACCTGATCTCCCACGACCGCCGCCATGGAGACCGCGAGGATCAGCGACACGATGTCCAGCAGTGGCTTGCCCGTCGGGTTGGCCGCCGTGCAGAACACCCCCGCCGTGACCAGCAGCGAGTCGCCCGGCAGGAAGAATCCGACGAGCAGGCCGGTCTCGGCAAATACGACGGCGACTAGCGCCGCCATGCCACCCCACGTGATGATGGCCTGAACGTTGTAAATCTTGTGGAACAAGTCCATGAGGTCGTGCACGGGCTGAATCCTTTGTGAAGGGGTGTTCGGGAAGCCGGTAAACTGCACTGCCTGGCGAAATAGAGCAAGTGCGAGCAGTCACGTCTGCGTTGTGGGGCGCCGATTCGGACCGCCAACGTGCGCGCGTTAGAATGGGTCTCGGCCCAGATGGGTTCAAGTTCGGCCCCAAGAAGCCGATGGATCGGGTGAAGCGCCACTGTTTCCGCAGAGGCGATTCGGGGCCGGCCACCGCTCAAAGCGAAATGACATGATGGACAGTCAACTCGTCGCTGGACAGTGGGTGGAAGTCTCGATGGAGGAGCTTCCAACGCCGGTTCAGCTAAGTGGCTTCGTGCTGAGCACGCGCGCGGGCGAGCTGCTTCTGACGTTTCCCGAACTGCTGTCGCCGCCCATGGGGCTGGAGGCAGAAGCGCAGGCGACCTTGAGTTACAGCAACCATGCCGGCAGGTTCGGGGCGATTGCGCAAATCCAGCGCGTTGCCTCCGGGCCGCCGGTCACTGTGACGTTCAAACCTCTGCCCGGGCTCGGGCTGGATTCGCGGCGCGCGCCGTTGCGCATTCCAGCCAAGTTCCCGGTCGTGTTGCATGCGCTGAGCTCGTCGGTGTCGTCCTCGGCCGGCGAGGTTGATAGCGCGGCATGGATTGAAGACGTAAGCGCCAAAGGCATGCTTTTGTCGACCTCGCTTCTTCTGGCGGTTGGCGACGTGCTGGCTGTGCACGTTTCGGCGAACGTCGAGAGCCCGGATGTTCACGCCCGCGTGGTTCGCGTGCACGAAAGCGACAACGGCGCCGAAGGGCGCTTTGGCGTCGGCGTCCTTGTGCAACCGCGGAGCGATGCCGAACGCCGGTCGTGGTCTGGGCTCGTGGGCCGTTTGCAAAACCGCGGCGGCAGGTAGAGATCCGCACTTCCGCAGCGGGGCGCTGGTCCTCGGTCGGTGCGGCTCGCGGGCGAAAGCTGTCGCGGACCGATCCTTGCTGTGCTGTACTCGCCCCAATGAGCGACGGTCGACGACGACTTGGCCCCGGCGCTGCCACGGCGCTGGTCGTGGCAAACATGGTTGGCACGGGAGTGTTCACCACGAGCGGTATTTTGCTCGATCTGCTGGGGTCACCGTGGCTGGTGCTCCTCACCTGGGTTTTGGGCGGCGTGATGGCGCTCCTCGGCGCACTCTGCTACGGCGCTTTGGCCCAGAGAATTCCCGAGTCGGGCGGCGAGTATGTCTTCCTGTCGCGGACCCTTCACCCCATCGCCGCATTCGTGGCGGGCTGGCTTTCCCTCATCGTCGGATTCGCCGTGCCCTTGGGAGCGCTGGCCTACGCGTTTGCTGCGTACCTCGGCACACTCCTGCCCATCGGCGTAAGCCCGCGCCTGGTCGCGACGCTGCTCATGGTGGCCGCGTCGTTCCTGCACTTCGGCTCGGTTACCTTCGGAGCGCGGGTGCAAGCGACCATCGTCGTCGCAGAGGTCGTTCTCATCACGTTCTTTGCGGCATTCGGTCTCGGCCGTTTGTACCCGCATGGTTTCCAATCGCACGCCCTGGTCGGCCATCCCAGCAAACTTGGCCTGGCGCTGGTGCTGGTGTCGTTCAGCTATCTCGGCTGGAACGGCGCCGTGTATATCGGTGGCGAGGTACGGGATCCCAAACGCAACTTGCCCCTCTCGCTCATCGTGGGCACGTCGGTAGTTACCCTGCTTTACCTGGCGCTGAATGCCTTCTTCGTGTTCGCGGCGCCGGCGTCCGCGTTGGTCGGTCGTATCGACGTCGCGCACGTCGCCGCCACGGCGGTCGGCGGGCCGGGGTTGGCCACGGCGGTGTCGGCGCTGGTAGCGTTGGCCCTGGCCTTGTGCGTGTCGGCGTTGACCATGACCGGCCCGCAGGTCGCGGCCAAGATGGCGGCGGATGGCCTCCTGCCGGGCTTTCTCGTCGCGGCGGAAGGTCGACCACCACGTCTTGCACTGGTGGCCCAGCTGGCGCTTGGTCTGCTGGCGCTGTGGACCGCCACCTTCGAGCACATTCTGACGTACGTGGGCTTCACCCTCAGTATCAGCATGGCCGCGACCATCGTCGGTCTGTGCAGACTGCGACTCAAGGAAGGCCCAACACTGCACGTGCCCGGATGGCCGTGGGTGCCTGGGTTGTTTCTGCTTTTCGTCGTCAGCTCGACGGTGCTCACCATCGTGCAGCGACCTTTCGAGGGGCTGGTGGGCATGGGCACGCTGGGCGTGGGCGCCGTCGCCTACGCTCTCCGCAGGAAGAGACGCCCGGTTAGCGCAGGCTAGGGGATGTCAGTTCTTCTTTGCCATGCTGGCGAAGAACTCGCGGGTACGGCGCTCCATCTCGTCGGGGGCCACGTCTTCTTTGTGCGTGGCAATCGACCACAAGCAGCCGAAGGGATCGCGAATCGAGCTGAAGCGGTCGCCCCAAAACATGTCCGCGATGGGCATGACGACTTGAGCGCCGGCTGCGATGGCCCGGTTGTACACGGCATCGCAGTCGGGAACGTACATCGTGATGCCGCCATTCACTCCGCCCAGCGAGGCCGGCGATTTGCTGGGCGACTGGGGCATCTCGTCGACCACGAAAATGGCCGAATCGCCGATGCGGATTTCTCCGTGAATGGTCGAGCCGGGCATCGGTCCCTCGGCCATGACGCGCACTTGAGCGTCGAACGCTTTCTTGTACCATTCGACCGCTTCTCGCGCGTTTTTGAGGGTCAGTGTCGGCGTGAGGGTGCGAATGCCTTCCGGGGCGTAGCTGGTAGCTTTTGCCATGGTTCTCCTTTTCGTGCGTCAAAGCACATCGTGGCGCAATTCAGGCCAGCGCGGCTTGCGTGCTGGGTGCGCCGGTTGGATGATGGCTGCTCGTGCAGGATTCGCGGCGAGTAGGGGAAGACGATCGCGACTCGAACGCGTAACCTTCGACCGGATAACTCGACCATGAAGACAATCTTGAAGAAAAAGACAACGCCACATCCCTGGCTTTTTCCGCGGCCAGTCTTGCTCTTGAGCACGCGCGATAAAAGCGGACGCGACAACATCATCACAATCAGCTGGGCCGGCGTGGCGTGCACCAAACCACCCATGGTGACAGTTTCGTTACGAACGTCTCGCCACAGCCACTCCGTCATCAGCAGTACGAAGGAGTTCGTGGCCAATATTCCGACCTCGAAACAGATTCACATCGTCGAGGCGTGCGGCACGACCTCGGGCAAAGACACGGACAAGTTCGCGATGCTTGGCCTCGACAAGCATCCGGCGGCGATCGTGTCAGCGCCACTCGTTGCGGTATGCCCGATCAATTTGGAATGCCAGGTCCGGCATACCTTGCAACTTGGCAGCCATGACCTTTTCGTCGCCGAGGTTGTCAAGGTGCATACACAGCATGGCCTACTTCGGGAAGACGGCGAAATCGACGACCTCGCTTTGGATAGCTTGGCGTGGGGATCGGAAGAATTCTTCCGCGTCTTGAGGCCGACCAAGCAAGTCCGCGTGCCCCGATTTCTTTGAGCTGATTGGCAGCCTGTGGTCGCTCGGCAGCCGTGCCGTACCTCGTGTATTCTTGTTCAGCACGCATGGCTGATGCTCCCGCAGACCCACCCGCGAAGCCTCGGCGACGGACGCGACGCTGGCTGCTCCTTTCTTTCGCAGGAATCCTTGTTATCGGCGCCGCCTTCGCGCTTTTGCCAACGTCTGCGCCTTCGCACAGGCCCGAGGAAGCCGAACCGGTGCCTGCCCTGGCTCCGCCGCCCAAACGTGAGCCGGTCATGCTGGGCATCGAGTACCACTACGATCGCAATGCTATCGTCGACACTCGGCTCGTCGGTACCGAGATCGTCGGGTTGGCCGCCGCCGGGAATCTCGTAATTTTCGACAGCAACACCTTCGGGGTTCATCGCGAGAAAGTCTTCAGGCGGCGCGTGACTTGCCTAGGTCCAGCTGACGGGACGAGCGTCCTCGCCGGTCTTGCGAGCGGCAGCATCGTCAGCGTGGGTCTCTCCGATTTGGCAGTGAGGCAAGTCGCCGACGTTCCTGGCCAGCCGCGCTGGCTCGGCAAGCGACGGGACGGCGGCCTGATGGTTGGTTACCAATCCGAGCTCGACGGAAGGGTGGTGGTTCGCGATCAGGCACGAGGCCGAAGCTACAATCTCGGGAGCGCCACCGTCCTTTACCTCGATAGCAAGGATCGCCTGTGGTCGGGCAGCCGCGAGCGTGCCCAAGTCCTCGACCTCGGCGACGGCGCCCAGCACGAAATCGGCTGGAAACCCGGATGGCCGGGCTTGCGGGGTTTTGTCGAGCTTTCGGACGGACAAGTCTGGGCATTCGGCGGCGACGAAGGGGCCGGCGATGGGACCAGCTACATTGTTCGTGTAGCTCCGGGCGCGAAACCCGTGGCGCTCTTGGCGGGCAAGCGTCGTCCGGCTGGCGCGCCGACCTTGGCCGTTACCCACGTCATGGTGGACCACGAAGGGGCGCGCCTCATCGTGGTGGCGCAGGACGGGGTGTGGGTGACGAGTCCCGAGCTTTCGCTATGGCAACCACTCGACGCCATGATCTCGGGCCGTCGCGACGACGACACGCTCTCGCCCGTCGGGCACGCGCACTTGGTCGACGGTCGTGTCCTACTGACGTCGGCGCGTGGCGGTTTCTTCGAGGTGACGTCGGATTTTACGCGGCGCCATTTGCTGGACGGGCAGTACTCGGTGTCCCGACCCTCCGCAATCGTGCGCTTGGCCGGTGGCATGGTCTTCTACGGCGATGGCGGGCCGCGCTTCTACAAAGGCGGAGCTTGGCAGGCGTTGCCGGATCCCGTCGTTCCGCCGGCCGAGCTGATGGGCCCTCCGCGCGCCAGAGAGAAGGAACGGGTCTGGGCCGCCATGACGACGATTCCCATCGACGCTGATTCGACCTACGTCCTTGCCAAGGCCGGGCCTCCCCGCCATTACGTGGGACACCTGCACGGTCTGCGCGACATCGTTCTGACCGCGCGCTGGGATGGCCAGGTTTTGACGGTGCTTGGCCGTGAAGAGCTGCCCATCGAGCCCGACGATACCTTTGCGACACCTGATCGGCAGCTCTGGAACGTGGACAACCAAGGACTGTGGAATTTTTCCGGTGGACACTGGCGGCTGGTCATGCGCTCGACACCCGACGGTAACGGAAGCCCACCCGCAACGCGCGACTTGATGCCGGAGCGGGGACACACGCATTTGCGATCGGCCATCGGCGAGCCTCTGCATTTCGCGGAACGCTGGCAATCGCCGTTTTACGGGCTGCCTTTGGCGTCGCCCGCTTGGTCGCTGGTCCGCCTCGACAGCAATGAAGCTGGCGGCGTGCCGCTCATCGACGAGTTGCCGGTCAAGATAGACAGTCAGCGCTTGCTGATTCGCGACCTGACAGTATGGGCAAACATTGGCGAGGACCTGCTTCTTGCGACCGACCAGGGACTGTGCGCGTTCAGCCTCAAATGGGGCAATTGTCCTCTGGTCAAACCGGAAGGCCTGCGCGACGAGGTCAGTCTGTTCATGCGCGACGGGACCAAGCGACTTTGGCTGGGTGGCCGTGGCCTGTGGGTTCTGCGTGACCTGAAGCAGGCCGACCCGGTTCATCCCGCCATTCCCATGCTGGCCGACACGCGCGTGGTCGCCTTGGCGGAGGCGCCTGACGGTCGCCTGATCATCGGCTTGGAGGATCGTGGTGCTGTCTTTCTCTCCATTCCACCGGGCTGGTTCAAGAACGGCGAGGGTCTGCCGCCACCTTCGGAATGGGACAGTATTCACCCGCATGAACCGCTCTACCCGGATCCCAGCGTCGTCCTGCGCGCGTGTCCGGGCAAAGGTGCGCAGGGCTCCGAGGCCGATGCCGTCGTGGCAGCCTTGCGCGACCTTGCTCGTGCCCAAGGCGGCCGCGCGCGTGTCGAGCAGGAGGAGGTGTTCGACGGCAAAGCGGATCTCGCGCTTCGCGGCGGCGAGCTCAAGCCGCTTCTCGAGGCCGTCCTGCCGCTCGTAGAAAAAATCGACAGCAAACATCGCTGGCGCGTGCTCAAGCGTTTCGGCCCACGTGGCGCGGACGCCATCGAAGTGCGCGCTTGCGTGCAGTGATGGACGCTCAGTCGACGGACATTCCCTGGAAGCAGTAATCGAACGGTGTCTTACTGCTGCTCGCACCAGGCACCGCCAGGTTCACCGAGACGATGGGCGTGCCCGATTGAAAAGCCGCGCCCAGTCCGTCCCAGCACTGAGTATTTAGGTTGGCGAGCGGGAACGAGAACGTGGTCGACTCCGGTGCCGGCGGCAAGTAATAGCACCAGTACTGACTACCATCGAAGAGCTGAAACTCCAGCGTCGTACCACCGCGGTTGACGTAGCGGAGGGAAATCGTCGTCCCCACGAGCGCCAAGCTCTGGGTGGATCCGCTTGCCCCCGAAGCCTGTTGGTTCACGTTGAACCCGGTGACAGCCCACGATTTGTAGGTGCTGTTGGGCGCGACCACGCCGGTGGCACAGAATTCGTCGGAACCGTAGGTCAAACTGATCGACGAGCCAGAGCCCGCGGTCGACGACGCAATATAGCCGCTCAGTTGGACGGTTCCAGTGGACACAGTCACGAAGCCGCTCTCGGCGACTGTGGCGGGCGCAACCGTCACGGCGCCTCCGGTGGAAACCGCGCCGCTGGTGGAGACCGCACCACCGCTCGACGCCAATCCACCGGCAGCCTCGCCGCCAATGGACCCTGCTGTGCCGATGGACTGGGTGCCACCTGTCGCGCCGCTCCCGCCGGTGCCAAGACCAGCGCCGCCCGCGCTGCCTGCAGCTCCTCCCGAGCTATCCCGATCGGTGAGGCCAGCATCGGGCACCAACCGCAAGCCCGGGTGGGCCGTATCGCAGCCCGCCGGCCAGAATACAAACACTCCGAGAAATATGGCTCCAAGCACAGGCCTTGTCGCCGGTTGTCTGCTTTGCATCGCTCTCCTCCTCGCCCTTGAAGAGTCGCAGGGGTGTTCGCGCGGGTCAGGAAGTCCAGCAACCGCTCGTGCGCCCCCAGCTTCGCTGGGCGAGGATGGCCGATTGCTTGAGGCACAACGCCGTTCCTCGCAGTGGTAATATTACCGAGCGGCCTCCCCGAGTTCTTTCGCGCGCCGAAGCAGCTCGGGGGGAACGTTGGTGTCGCGAGGATTGCGGTCGAGCGCCTGGCGCATCCAGAGTGCGGCCTCGTCGGTGCGCCCGAGGTCGAACAGGGCGACGGCGCGGTTCTTTTCGAAATACTGGCGGCCGAAGCGTTCGATGCAGGTGTCGGTGGCGGCCAGCGATTTTGTCGGGCCGCCCACCTCGACCATGGCCACGGCCCAATTGCGGCACATTTGCCAGCTCGAGGGATTGCGCTCCATGGCGTCGGCCCACAGGCTGGCGGTATCGCGAAAGCGTCCCGACGAGGGGACGGCCAGCAGGGCGAGCCCGACCGCGACGATGGGCACGAACAAACTGCGCACGAGACGCAAGCCATCCGGCGCGCGGCCGAGCAGGTCGGTGAGCGCAACGCCGAGGGCGATGCCGACGCCTGGCAAGGCAGGGTACACGTAGGAATCGGCGAGAAATCGGCGCATGGGCACGAGACCCGCCGACGGCAGGTAGGCTAGGACCGCCCAGGCGATGGCAAGGCTCGCCGTCATGCGCGCCGGCCTTCGCAGCTGGCGCAGAAGCGCCACGGCGACGCCGACGACTGCGATGGGTAGAAGATCGAAGCGCGCGGTGAAACGCGGCGGTAGCTCGACCGGGTGCTGGACGCAAGGCGGTTCGATTCCCGTAACGATTGCCAGGTGCGCGCCAAGCCCGTACCACGCCGAGCGCACCGATGTCGCCACCTGCTCTCCGTCGCGCAGACCGCCAAAGGCTCGGTGGCTGAAATACGCAACAGGAACGAAAACCAGTGCGACCGCAATTTCGAAGGCGTTTTGATTAGTAGCGGTGAGCAAGCGACGCAGCCGCGGCTGGGCCGGGGCTTGGCGCGCGAATGCCAGCACCACGAGCATGGGAACGAGCGCGACGGCGACCGGCTTCGAGCCAAGCGCCAGCACAAAGGCAGCACCGCGAGCGAGACGCAGGCGGCGGCTGTGACTGCCCGAAAGCGAAAGTCGCAGCGTCGCGAGCATGAAAAAAAGCGCCAGCACGTCCTTGCGGCCGGTGAGCCACGAAACCGGCTCGCCGACGGCGGGGTGCAAGCCGACGATGCAACCGGCGAGGGCCGCGCCGGCGACACTCGCGCCCACGATTCGTGCGATGCCGAATACCAGCGCGACGCTGCCCAGGTGAAACAAGACGCTGACGAGGTGCTGCAGCCACGGATGGTCGAAGCCCACCAGCGCGTGCTCGATGCGGTAGCTGAGGATGGTGATAGGAATCGGATAGCCCGATTCGGGCGTGGTGAGGTGATGCAGCAGCGGAACGTTGCCGGGTTGGACGATGAGCGGATTCTGCAAAACCAGATCACGGTCGTCCCAATTCACGAAACCGAAGCCCGCGACCTGGACGAACGTCAGGCTCACCAGGAGCAGCACGAGGCCGAGCGCCACGTTCTCCGCCTGCAACCACGTCGGAAGGGCGCCGCGAACCTCCGAGGCTGTCGCGCTCGTCCGATCGGCCATCGCCGATTACTTTATCACGCTAGTTCAGCCGGCACTCCAGTACCAGGACGGTGATGTTGTCGGTTCCGCCTGCGGTGTTCGCGGCGGCGACCAACTTGTTTACTGCAGCGTCCAGATCGCAACCGACCCGCAGGTATTCCGGCAGTGTGGTGTCGGCCACCATCCCGGACAGCCCGTCCGAGCAGAGCAGAAAGATGTCGCCGTCGTGGATCTCTTCGGACGTGATGTCCACCTGGACGGTGTCGCGCATTCCGAGGGCGCGCGTAATCACGTTCTTGTGGGGGAACTTGCGCTGTTCCTCGTCGCTCATCCCCGGTCGCGCTTCTTTGTAGTCTTCGAGCAGCGAGTGGTCCCGCGTGACTTGCTTGACCTGCCCGTCGCGCAGTCGGTAGCAGCGCGAGTCGCCCACGTGGGCGACGTAGAAATGGTCGTCGGCAATTTGGCCGATGACCACGGTGGTGCCCATGCCGCTCAGGCGAACTTCTTTGGACGCCGCCTCGTGGATCTTCTTGTTGGCCAGCCGGATACCGACGCTCAGGCGGTTCTCCAGGACGGACAGCGTGCGGTCCATTTTGTAGGGCCAGGTCACGTCCTCGTCGCGCGTGCGAGCGAAGAACTCGCGCACGACGTCCGCCGCCATCTTGGAGGCGACCTCGCCGCAGGCGTGCCCTCCCATACCGTCTGCCACGAGAAAGAGCTGCTCCTCCTCGATGAGGCAGAAGTAGTCCTCGTTGTGGTTGCGCTTGAGTCCTTGATCCGTCTTGGCTGCGTAGCGGATTCGCATGGGAAGCCACCACAGTTGACCGTCGGAGGTGCCTCCTTGTCAACCTTCATCAATGATTATCAGCTGCTGGTTGTTGACTGGCGGGGGCGCGCTCGCTAAGGTACTGAACAAATGTCTAAGTTGCGCCGGAGCGTCGCGGGTAAAGCTGGTAAGCAGGCCATCAAGCAGGCTCCGTCCCGAGCTCGCACTCGCGATGGCGGGGGGACCGCGAAGGTCGTGACGAAGAAGCCCAAGCCGGCGCGCGCCGTGGCTGCCGTCCCCCCACCCGCAGCCGCCGCCAAGCCCAGCGCGCCCGTCGCCAAGCCCAGCGCCCCCGTTGCCAGGGTCAGCATTCGTCCCGGCACGGCTGCCATTCTCGCGATTGGCGACGAGGTTCTGCGCGGCGAGATCAACAACTCGAACGCCACCTTCCTTTCGGACCGCTTGTTCGATGCTGGCTACGAGGTCCGTGCCCACCGCGTCGTTTCAGACGAGCCCGCCGACATTCGTGCCGCCATCGAAAGCTTGTCGTCGGAGGCCGCGGTCATCATCGCCACGGGCGGGCTCGGCCCGACTGACGACGACCGCACCGTCGACGTGGTTTGCGACCTGCTCGGCGTTGCGGGTACCGAACACAAATCGTCGCTCGATGCCATGAAACAGCGGTTTTCCGCCCACGGCTTCGAGATGACCCCGAACAATTTGCGCCAGGTGCGCGTGCCCGAGGGCTCCGTTGCATTCAGCAATCCGGCCGGCATCGCGCCGGGTTTCTGCGTGGGCATCGGCGAGACCGAGGCGTACTTCTTGCCTGGCATTCCCCGGGAAATGGAAAGCATCTTCCTTGCCCACTGCATGCCCCGACTGGTTCAGCGCATGAGCGAGCAGGGCATTGCGCGGGCCGCGGTTCGCACCTTCCACGTCTATGGCATGGGCGAGTCGCACATCGACCATCGCCTGGTCGGGCTGGTGGACAACATTCCCAACGTCACCGTGCACTTCCGCACCGCCACACCTGAGAACCACGTCAAGATCGTCGTTCGTGCGGCGGACGCCGACAAGAGTCAGGCCGTGCTCGACCAAATCGACCACGAGCTGCGCAAGCGCATTGGCCAAGGAATTTATGGCGTCGACGACGAAACGTTCCCGATGGTAGTTGGCCGAACTTTGGTTGGCGCAAACGCGACGGTGGCCCTCGCCGAATCGTGCACCGCCGGGTATGCGGGCCAACTGCTGACGTCCGAGCCGGGCTCCAGTCGCTTTTTCGTGGGCGGTGTGATGGCCTACTCGAACGACGTAAAAACCAAGGTGCACGGCGTGCCAGCCGAGCTCTTGGGTGAGCACGGCTCGGTCAGCGAGCCC
>CAZTTW010000024.1:0-15542 GCA_964616265.1 uncultured Myxococcales bacterium
TTCAAGTTCTTCTCAATTTCGAGCCATGGGTCTTGGCGATGCCCTGATTCGCGCGTCCAGCGCTCAGGGCTATCAAATGCCGACGCCGGTGCAGGTGGCGGTCATTCCCGCGGCATTGCGTGGCGACGACCTGTGGGCTTCGGCAAAGACCGGCTCCGGCAAGACCGCGGCCTTCGTACTGCCCCTTCTGCAGATGCTTGCCTCGCGTGGCCGCGCCTCGCCACACCCGACACCCATTCACGCCTTGCTGCTGGTGCCCACCCGCGAGCTCGCGCTGCAAATCGCCGAGGCGGTCTCCGTGCTTGGCGCCTATTTGCCATCGCCACCCAAGACGGTCGTCGCGGTAGGCGGCGTTTCCATCAACCCGCAAATGATCGCGCTGCGCGGAGGTGCCGACATCGTCGTGGCGACGCCGGGACGCTTGCTCGATCTCGTCGAGAGCAACGCCCTCTCGCTTTCGAGCGTGCGCTTCCTGGTGCTCGACGAGGCGGAACGATTGCTTTCGCTCGGCTTTCAGGCGGAGCTTTCGCGGGTGATGGCGTTGCTGCCGCCCGCGTGCCAGAAGTTGTTGTTCTCGGCGACGTTCCCACCGGCCGTGCGTGCCCTGGCCGAGACCTTTCTGCACGAGCCGACCGAGATCAATATCGACGCGGGCGCCATCCCCGACACCAGCGCGATCGTCCAGCGCGTGCTGGAGGTGGATGCCGGCCGCCGAACCCCGCTCTTGCGGCATCTGCTGCAGGAACACCACTGGTCGCGAGTCCTGGTCTTCGTCGGCTCGAAACACGACGCCGCTCGCGTCGCCGCCAAACTGCAGCGCGCGGGCCTGGCTGCCGCTGCCTTGCACGGGGACATGAGCCAGGGAGCGCGCACCAAAGCCTTGGATGATTTCAGGGACCTGCGCCTGCAAGTTCTCGTGGCCACCGATCTGGCGGCGCGAGGCATCGACGTCGTCGATCTGGCCGCCGTCGTGAACTACGATCTTCCACGCTCGCCCAGCGACTATTTGCACCGTATTGGCCGCACCGGCCGCGCCGGCCAAAGCGGCGTCGCGGTGAGCTTTATCAACGGGACCACCGAGCCCCACTTCGCCCTCATCGAACGCAGGCATCGCATTGCACTCGAGCGCGAAATCATCCCTGGATTCGAGCCGGTCGAGGTGGCGTTGCCTCCGACGAATCCGCACGGCGGCGTGAAGGGCAAACGCAAGAGCAAGAAAGACAAGCTACGCGAAGCCGCTGCCCGAGCCTCCCTGGAGCGCAAGCGCTAGCCTATCCGCTAATTGCACTGTCCGATGCCAACGCCGATGCATATGCCGGCTTTGCAGCAGCCATCGGTCGACTGATCGTCGCAGGCCTTGCCCAAATTGCCGACGGGATTCGAACATCCCGTCTTGGGATCGCACGTACCCGCGACGTGGCACTGGTCAAGCGGTTTGCACACGACAGTCGTACCGACGCTGCAACTTCTGGCAGTGCACGTTCCTCCGGTCGAACAGGCGTCACCGCTGCAGGAGGCGCCGTCGTTGTCGCTCCACGCGGTCGGACTGGTTGCGGGCGCACAGATCTGGCAAGGATTCGCAGAATTGGTCGTGCCGGACGCGTAGCAGACACCACCGATGAGGCAGGTCCCGGTCGTCGGCGTGTGCTTACAACCGCCTTTTCCGTCACAGGCGTCGGTCGTGCAGGTCAGATTGTCATTGCAGCTGTAGGCGGTTCCAGCGCACTTTCCGGCCGTACACTGATCGCCCGTCGTGCACGCATTGCCGTCGCTGCACGCGGTTCCATCCGGCGCCGAGCCGTCGGCAGGACAGGCCGCGCTCGCACCGGTGCATTTCTCGGCCACGTCGCAGGTGTTTGCTGACGCCCGGCAGATGGTCGTCGCCGAGGCGAAGCCGTCAGCGGGACAGGTGGCGCTCGAACCAGAGCACGTCTCCGCCACGTCGCACGCGCCAGCGGAAGCTCGGCAGACCGTCGTTGCGGGCGCGAAACCGTCCGCTGGGCAGTCCATGCTCAGTCCCGTGCATTTCTCGGCTACGTCACATGGCCCTGCCGACGCCCGACATACGGTTCCCGCGTTGGGCAGACCTGTGCCGCTGGATCCGACTGCGGTAGCGGCAATTGTGTCAATTCCACCTGTTGCAGCGCCGCCTCGGCCGCACCGGTTGTCGACCGTGCGGCACGTTTCGCCGGAGACACAATCCGCGTTCGTTGAACAGGTCGTGAGGCAGGACACCTGCAATTTGCTGTCGCAAACGTACGGAGAACAGGACTGGCCGCGAGCGCGAAGCAGGCGACGCCGACGGCTTGCAGGAGTGCAGAGGGAAAGGTCGTATCACGAGAATCCGAGGCTCGCCTTTGCTTTTTAAGCTCGTCTTTCTTAATCACGTTCAAACGCGGAGCTTGTCCCACCCGATCCTTGGTTCAAGCGAAATGCGCCAGCATCCTGTTCGACGACAGAGGCCCGTGTCGCAAGAGGAGCGAATTGTAACCATTTTTCCACGTTGGATTCGTCCTCCTGTCGGAATGGGGCCGCGAAGTGCTAGGCTGCCACGCACCCGAACATGGCGACGCAGCACGCATCACGACATCGCGGCCGAATTGGCCGCGGGCTGCTGCTTTCCCTATTCCTGCACGCGCAAGTCCTGGTCCCCTTGGTGGTTTGGGTCTTCTGGTGGGGCAAGGCCGATGACGATCAGGTGGACGTAAGCTTCGAGTCCATCAAAGACGAAGAGCTGCCGCCCAACTTGCCGGCCATTGAGAAGCCGGAGAGAGAAAAGGCGACGAAGCCGCCAGCGAAAGTTGCCCAAGTAAACGAAAAGAAGCCCGCTGCCGAGACGCCCAAGCCCGAGGCGACGACGGAACGTGCGCCCCCACCTCCCGAGCCCGCCGCGCCTAAAACTGAAACGAAGCCAGTCGCATTACCGGAAGAATCACCTCGGCAGAAGATCGTCGACTTGGACATGGGCAAGGAGGTGGAAGAGCCCAAGGACGCGAAGTATCTTGCCCAGCGGAACAACCGCGCCGAGCACGAGACGCGCGCCCAGCAAACCAACCTGGAAAGGAATCAGGCTGGAAAACGGTCCGAGCCTTCCGATGAAAAAGACAAGATCGCGCAGCTAGAAGACAGGGAAGCAAAGCCCGGCCAGCGCGGGAAGCAAGGCCCGGTCGCAGAACCGAAGTCGCCGCCAGAGCCTCGCTCCGCCTTGTCAATGCGCGTGCCCGGCGTGGAGAAGGTGCGTGGCGAGCCGCTGCCGGAAGATCCGGATGGCATGTTCTCCAAGGCGCAAGAGGGTAGACGTGCAACCGACGAGCGTCGCACGTCGTCCGCGGCGGAGGCTCCTCATTTGACGAAAGAAGGCTACGCGTCGACGTTTGGGGACGATTCCGAAAGGGCGGCGGCGGTAGCCAAGCAGGAGAAATCCAAACACAAAGGCAAATTCACCGAGCGGAACGAGCGGGTCTTTTCTGCGCTGGAGAATTTCATCAACGAGGTCAAGCCTGGCAACCAAACCGAGCTGAACACACGTGCGGCCCCGTTCGCGCAGTTCATCGCCCGCATGCACCGACAAATCCACGAGAAATGGGCGTTCGGTTTCCTAACCCAAATGGATACGTCGTTTAGGGATAGCCCGATGAACGACCTCAAGCTGGTCGCAAAGCTCGAAATCGTCCTCGATGGCGAAGGCAACGTGGACAAGATCGCAATGGTCCGTACATCCGGGATCACCGGCTTCGACGGCGCCGCGATCAGTGCCGTCCTTGATGCCGCGCCCTTCCCCACGCCGCCGGCGGCAATCCTGTCGGGCAACGGCAAGGTCTACATCCATTGGAAATTCCATCGCAATGGCGACGCCTGCGGCACGCCCGGCGTGAACTACTTCATCCTCGACAACGGTGACAAGAGCGGCAGCAAGGCACCTCCCCCGCACGCCAAGCACGCCAGTCTCGTGCCGACACGGGGATGAGACCAAAAACAGGACTCGACGAGTCGTCAAACGTCGAGCTTGAAGTCTGGCTTCACCTCCGCCGACGACACGCCGTCCCGCGCGCTCCAATCTCAAGCGATGGCCCGAAATCGGGATTGTCTAGCACCTGTATCGGCTTAGGTCGTTGGCCCGATCTCCCGATCCTTTCGATTGATCCGAAATGTGCATCCGATGAGAAGTTACTTGAGAAAGCTGTTGGCCGCCTCGCTCGTGAGATCGAGGTTGTCCTGAGAGACGGCCTCAATGCGCTTTGGCTCAAGGCTACCGGGCCGGCGCCGTATGACCGGGCCGCAACCCAATGGCAGCTAGAAGACGTGCAGAAGAAGAGTGACGAAATTCTCCAGCGGCACGCGCCCAGAGCGACGCGGTAGTTCCGGCTCGTGGCGATTTTCACTTTTCGGCCGCTGGCGTGTCTATGACCATCATGTCGATGGCAAAACACGGACTCACCGTTCGTTGCATCCTCTGTGTTTCGCTTCTTACGGCCGCTTGCCGCAACACGACTTCTACGCGACTGGACGGCGGACTCGTACTGACCGAAACCTTCGACTAACGCCTACGTAGGACGACAGCTGACAAGAACATCAGCCCTCACGCTACTGTGGACAATCGCCGATCTGTCGTATCTAGTAGAGGCCCGTCGGGACTCCCGTTCCTAGTAGCACTATGAAGAGAGCGGAGAACCTTGCGGTGAACGCGAGAGGCCAAACTGTTAGAACCTCTCGTCGCGGTGAGCTGATAGCGGCTAGTTTGAGATCCTTCCCAATTCGCGCCCGGCCACCATCGCGGTTTTCTTCGAGACGGCCATCTGTAACGAGTCCGCCTTCCTGACGCATCCTGACGCATCTCGTGCGACTGAGATCCGCCATGCGCACGACCTACCCTGGTCGTCGCCTACACCTATTTCAATATTTCACACCTGTAATTCTCTATCTTTCGAGGTCGAGCCCCACCCTGCTTAGCCAACGTTCGACCGATCAGTTTAGATGCCCCTACAAGTAGTCTCCGAGGCGTTCTTCATCCTTTGAGCGTCTCGTGACAGACAACCTCTTCCACTCAAGGAGGCGCCAATGACGCGCGACCGAGCTCGTACTGCGAAATTGATCTGTGCATTGAGTGCCGCAAGTGTTGCGGCATGTTTGTCATCCTGTAGGGCCCCATCTACCGGATCCGACGAAGGTTCCAGCGCCGCCCTTAGCACGGGAAATGGCCTCCAAGGCCAATACTTCAGTGGGATGGCATTCAATACGCCCGTGCTTACGCGCACGGACCCCACGGTCAATTTCACCTGGGCGAGCTCGCCGGGGACAGGCGTGCCGAGCGACCAATTCTCTGTACGTTGGACGGGCCAAGTCGAAGCCCTCTATTCCGAGGTCTATACGTTCTATACCCAGAGCGACGACGGAGTTCGCCTTTGGGTGAACGGACAACAACTCGTCAACAATTGGACAGACCATGCCTCGGTCGAAAACAGTGGAACCATCGCGTTGACGGCGGGACAGCGATACGCTCTGACGATGGAATTTTACGACAACGCCAGCGCGGCCATCGCCATCCTGTCGTGGTCAGGCGTCCATACCGTCAAGCAGGTCATTCCCCAGACACAGCTATATGTCACGGTTGCGAATGCGGCCTGTGGAACGGCCAAAGAAGGCGCGGCGCTTGCGATATCCTGCCCAACCGGCCAGACCATCGCAACCATCGGATTTGCCAGTTACGGGACGCCCACTGGGTCGTGCGGATCCTTCGCGACCGGCACGTGTAATGCTGCGACATCCGTCTCCATCGTATCAAAGGCGTGCCTCGGCAAAACAAGCTGTAGCGTCACGGCCAACAATGCCACCTTCGGCGATCCTTGTCCGTACACGGCCAAGCAACTGTTCACCCAGGCGACCTGCAGTATTCCTGGTAGCAGTCCGGATGCGGGGATTGATAGCAGTCCGGATGCAGGGTCGAACTCGGTGGATAGCCAAACAGCTACTGACACCGGTGCTTCGCCGATTGTCGGAACCGGAACAGGACTGCGCGCCGACTACTTCAACGGAATGGCCTTCGACACGTTGGTTACGACCCGAACGGACCCAACCGTCGGATTCGATTGGGAAGCCTCGCCTGCAACCGGTGTGAATCCGGATCAATTCTCGGTCCGCTGGACCGGACAAGTACAGCCACTCTACTCCCAGACCTACACCTTCTATACCCTGAGCGATGACGGCATTCGGCTGTGGGTCAATGGCCAGCCGCTCATCGACAATTGGACAGATCACGCTTCCACTGAAGACAGTGGCACGCTCGCTCTTACCGCGGGCCAGAAGTACGATCTCAAACTCGAGTTCTACGACGATGCCAGCGCGGCGATTGCGAGCCTGTCGTGGTCGGCGCCCAGCCAAGTCAAGCAGATCATCCCCAGTACGCAATTGTATCCGGCCACCGCCATTCCGGGTGCCGGCGGAGCTTCCGGAGCCGGCGGGACAGTCGCCGCGGGCGGCACCTCGGGAAGCGGAGGCGCGACCGCGACGGCCGGAACGCCTGGCAAAACAGATGCAGGCTCGACGGCCGGAACGCCCGGCAGTGGAGGCTCAACCGCGACAGCCGGAACGTCCGGCAGCGGAGGCTCGACGGGCGCTGGAGCAACCGCGGGTATCGCCGGTGGCTCGGGAGCGTGCACTTCATCAAGCACGATTCAACTCATTGGCAACCGCATTCTCGACACCTCGGGTAAGCAGATCGTCGCCCGCGGTCCCGAAATGGTCGCGGCCTCTACCGATCTGACGAGCGGCATCGATACGGCAGCCGCCATGGGTGCCAACGCCGCACGACTTCTTCTGACCGTCGATGCCGCCAATGGGATGACGCCAGCCACCTTCGACACCATCGTCGGGCGTGCCGTGTCGCACGACATGCTGGTGTGGATCTCGCTCTACACGTGGGACGCCGCCAACAACAACGTGGTCAGTAGCGCCCTCGGCGGTGGCAACTTCTATTCGCTTCCAGCCCCTGCGGGAACCGGAACTTGCTCCAAGACGACGCCCTCACCTTGTTACCTGGCCGTCTGGTCGCGCCAGTGGCTGAAGGACCTCATTGCGAAGTACAAGGGTCATGTCATCGTGGACGCCATGCAAGAGTATATTGGTGTAGCGGATGCGTCGTCCGAGGCAGGTCGCACAGAGTGGGCCACGGCGGCTCAGACCAACATCAAGTGGTTTCGCAGCGCCGGCTATGTACAGCCCCTCGAGGTCATGAGCAACTTCCAAGGCCGTGACCTATTTGCTGTCGTCGAGCAGGGCGCCTCGATTCGCGCCGCAGACACCTTGGTCATCGGCGGTTACCCACAAACCATGTTTGGCTGGCAAGCCTATTGGGCCGACAGTTGGTACAAGAGCTGGCAAGGCGGACTTCTGCTCGGTGGAACCTCGACGATAACGGGTGCGCAGGCGGTTCACCAGTTTGCGGTCACGCAACAGTTCCCGATTGAAGTTGGCTTCGACAACTATCCCGGTGACACAAGCACGGAATACAAGGCCCAGATCGATCAGGCTGCGATCGACAACGCCAGCTGGCTTTGGTGGTCGTGGACGGGCTCGAACACTGTCGAATGTCCGAACGACGGCGCCACTTGTCAGTCGTACGTAACGACCGCACAGGCGGGATTCGCAGGAGCAGTCCGCTCGACCTGCGGGATGTAAGCGGGTATCAGCAGCAAATGAGACCGGCAGGCACACCGACCGTGGGCCTGCCGGCTCTCTATTGTCCACAGAGACGGAGCACTTCGCCGGCAATCGCGCCAAGCGGAAGGACCTTGTTGACGCCACCGTGCTTAACGGCTTCCGCCGGCATGCCAAAGACCACCGAGGTGGCCTCGTCTTGAGCCACATTGGTCGAGCCGGCTTCCTTCATCTCGGCCATGCCTCGCGCCCCATCGTCGCCCATGCCGGTCATAATCACGCCGACGGCGTTGCGACCCGCGTAGCGCGCCACAGACCGAAACAACACGTCAACCGACGGACGATGCCGTGACACGAGAGGGCCGTCCTTCACTTCGACGTAGTACCGTGCTCCGCTGCGCTTGAGCAGCGTGTGCCGGTTACCCGGCGCAATGAGTGCCAGCCCGCGAATCACGCTGTCTCCGTTTTCGGCTTCTTTCACCTGAACGGCGCAGATGGAATTCAGCCGTTTGGCGAAAGCCGCAGTGAACTTCTCGGGCATGTGCTGCACGATGACGATGCCCGGGCAGTCGACCGGCAAGGCTTGGAGAAATTCACGAAGCGCTTCCGTTCCACCCGTCGACGCGCCGACCGCCACGATGCGCTCGGTGGTCTGAATCATGGCGTGTCCCGTGCCCTTGGCGATGATGACGTCCGCGCTCAATTTCGGCTGCACCATGGGAGCGACTCGCACGGGCGATCGGCGGGCGCGCGCCGCCGCCTTGACGGCGTCGCGAATCCGAATTCCCGATTCCTCGATGAATTGCTTGGTGCCGAGCTTCGGCTTCGTGATGATGTCCACCGCCCCCAAGTCGAGAGCCCGCAGGGTCGTGTCGCACCCTTCCTCGGCGAGGCTGGAACAGATGACGACGGGAATCGGATGCTGGGTCATGAGCTTCTGAAGAAAGGTCAGCCCATCCATTCTTGGCATCTCGATATCGAGAGTCATGACGTCTGGAACGAACGTGCGAAGTCGCTCGACAGCAATGTAAGGATCGCCTGCCGTCTGGACCGTGCCGATATCGGGATCCGCCGCGAGAATGTCGGACAGCGTCTGGCGCACCACTGCGGAGTCATCCACGATCAAAACGTTCAGCTTCCCCGCCATGGTCACAACTTCCGATAGATCGTCGGCGCGACCTGAACGAGAGAAACCGAGATCCCGTTGACCGTCTCGGAATGGCCTAGAAACACGTAGCCGCCCGGACGTAGGTAATCGCAGAAGCGTTCGAGGATTTGTCCTTGGGTTTGGCGATTGAAATAGATGAAGACGTTGCGACAGAAGATCACGTCCACGGGCGAGGGAATAGCATAGTGGCTCGACAGAAGATTGACGCGCAAGAAATTCACCTTCTGGCGCAGGCGCGGGACGATGCGCACCAAGGCTCTCTCGCGGTCGCGACTGCGCAACAGGTACTTGTATTTGAATGCCGGCGGGATCGGTTCGGCCGTTGACTCGGCATAGATCGCGCGCTGGGCGCGCGCAAGAACCTCGGTCGAGACGTCGCTGGCAACGATCCGCCAATTGAGCGCACGACCGTCCGCGAATCCGTCTAGAACCATCGCCAAGGTGTAAGGCTCCTCGCCGGTAGAGCTGGCAGCGCTCCAAACGGTAAATAGAGAGGAACTGTCGCGCTCACGCAACAAGGTCGGCAAGGCCTCGCGCACCAAGTAGTCGAAATGGGATGGCTCGCGGAAGAAATCAGTCTTGTTCGTCGTGATTGCATCGATGAGATGAACGATTTCATCCTGGTCGGCGTTTGGCCCGAAGATGCGATTGACATAGTCGGTGAAACTCGTCATTCCAAGCACGCGTAACCGACGACGCAGTCGGGTTTCGACCATCACACGCTTGCTTGGCGGCGTCTGGATTCCGACTTGCGTTTCGATCAGCTCGCGTATGCGTTTGAAGTCCGCCGTCGCCAGGCGCACTTTCTGCCAGTCGACATCAATGGAAGCTGCTAGTTCGAGACCCGCCATGGCTAGGCTGCCTCGTGTACACTCCCGAGCAACGCCGGCACGTCGACAATGAGCGCGAGCGTTCCGTCGCCCAAGATGGTAGCCCCGGACAGCCCGCGCGTGCCCTGGTACATCCGCCCAAGCGACTTGATCACGGTTTGGTGTTGGCCGACGACCCCGTCCACCACGAATCCATACCGTTTGCCCTCGACGGTCGTGATCGCGATCTGCTCGATAGGAGGACGCTTGCCCTCGCCGCCGAACAAATCGCGCAGACGGATGTAAGGCACCAACTCTCCGCGCACGTTGGCGAGTCGATTGTTGTGCGACCGTTCGATGTCGAGCTCGGTCAGCTCGACGCATTCTTCGACGAGCGACATCGGCAGGACGAAACGCGCGTCGTTGACCGCAACCAAGAGCCCGTCGATAATCGCGAGCGTCAGGGGCAACTGCAGGCGAATCGTGGTGCCCTTACCGAGCTCGCTGGTCAGCGAAATCTGCCCACGCAAGGCTTCGACCGAGCGCTTGACCACATCCATTCCCACGCCTCGGCCGGAAACATTCGAGACCGTTTTCGCGGTCGAGAATCCGGGCAAGAAGATGAGCTTGAACAGATCTTGCTCGGAGACCTGAGCATTCTCCTCGAGAAGGCCAGATGCGATTGCCTTCTTGCGAATGGCAGCAGGGTCGAGCCCGGCGCCGTCGTCGCGAATTTCGACGTAGACGTTTTGCCCCGAGTGATAGGCGGACAGTCGCACGGTTCCACCCGGGCTCTTGCCTCGGCTGCGTCGCGCCTCCGGCGATTCAATACCGTGATCACAGCTGTTGCGTATCAGGTGCACGAGCGGGTCGAACAGACGCTCGATAACCGTCTTGTCGAGCTCGGTTTCGGCACCATCTGTCTGCAACTGAATGTCCTTACCCAGCTCGCCGGAAAGGTCGTGAACCAATCGCCGGAAGCGTACGAACGTCGTGCCGATGGGCACCATGCGAATATCGAGGGTGTTGTCGCGCAGCTCGGCGGAAAGACGACCGATGTCCTCTGCGATCGAGAGCAGTTGTTCATCGGCGCGATTCGAGGCCAGCTCGGCCAGGCGCGCCTGGGCGATGACCAATTCACCGACGAGGTCGACAAGGCTATCGAGCTTACTGGCGGAAACTCGGATACTCGATTCGCCCTCGGTCGCCTTGGTCTTGGCGCGCGCCTTGCCGGCACCTTCGGGCGTGGCAGGAGCCTCGGACAAGCCGGTAGAGGCGCTTGAAACACTGGTTGCAGCCGGGCGATTTGGCGCGGCGACGGAGGCGCGGCCGATCTCGCCAATGCGAACGTCGCTGCGATCCTCGACGAAGATGAAGGCATCGCGAATGTCGTTGTCGGTCTTCACCGTCTCCAAGACGATTTCGAAGCTCAAGTAGCAAATCTCGGGATCGAGATCCGTAAGATGCGGTAGCGCCGACAGATTCATGCGAATTTCGCAAGAGCCCATGGCGCGCAATTCGGAAAGAATGCCGAGAGCATTGCTACCATTCTGGAGGAAATCCGGATGCAAGCTCCAATCGATGCGCACGGTACGCTTCGCCTTCTCGCATTCCGCGTTGGCGACAGCCGCCTCGCTGGGAGTCGGCTCGGCGTGCTCGTTCCCATCGGAGATGGCGTGAAATGCCGCAATCAGTTTGTCGCGTAGAGGCTGCCAGTCGGACGCTGCCGGATCGAGCATGGTCCGAATCAGATCCTTGACCTCGAGGGTTAGCGCGACAATGGACGACGTCACATCCCGCTTGCCCTGCCGAATCTGCGCAAATACGGACTCCACCTCGTGGGCAACGTGGGCAATGTCGTCGTAACCGGCCATCGAGCCGGATCCTTTGATGGTATGGAGCGAGCGAAACGCCTGCGAGATCAGATCGGGATCGCGAGGACGCTGCTCGAGCTCTAGTAAGGTCGTTTCCAGCTCGGCCAGATGCTCGGAGGCCTCTTCACGAAACAGAGCCGCTAACTGTTCATTGCCAGCCATTGCAAGCTCGTTTAGCCAAGAATCCGCTTCACCACGCCGAGAAGTTGCTCGGGCGTAAATGGCTTCACCACCCAGGCAGTCGCACCTGCGGCCTTGCCTTCCTGCTTCTTCGTGTCCTTGGACTCGGTCGTAACCATCACGATGGGCGTCATCCGATGGTTGCCGCCGGCGCGCACCTGTTTGATCAGAGAAACGCCATCCACGCCCGGCATATTCAAATCCGTCAGGATGAGACTGACCGTGTTCGTTGACAGCTTGGCGAGCGCCTCTTGCCCGCCATTGGCAGAAATGACTTCGTACCCGGCATTGCGAAGCACGGTCTCTTGCACTTGCCGAATGACCGCCGAATCGTCGACCACCAAGATCTTCTTTGCCATCACTTAGACCCTAGCGACCTTCTGTGTCCAGGCTGTCCAGTCTTGGCCGGCAAGACCGAAGCATCGAAGCGCTTCCTGCACGACAGCACCCTGCATTTCCGCGGGATAAAGCACGGCCGTCCCTTTGCTGGCCGCGGTCGTCAGCGCCGCGACAAGCAGCTGCATCCCCGCGGTATCGACTTCTGTCACTTGGCGCGTGTCGACCTCGAGAGCACCTCCCGGTTCCAGGAGGCTCAGGAGTTGTGCCTTGAGCTGCGCAACCGCGGCGATTGTTAATTCTCCTGCCAAGTCACATTTCATGAGAGCACCATTCCGCAAACTTAGAAGAACTCTACCGATCCTTCCGCAGACGATGCATCGGCAGGTTTCGGCATTTTCTCACCCTTCGGTTGTGACAAGCCCAGCGCTGTGCGCTGAACGCGCCGTTCGTCCTCCATCGTGTACCAATCATCGGTGTGCACGCGACCCGCAGGTGGCGTCGCCCCGCGCGCAGCAACCAGCGCGTCCGCCTGCATCTTGGTCAGGCGCAGCGACAGCTCACGCAGGCCTTTCGTCCTGGCCATGAGCCCATGCAGGCTGTTGCTGGTTCGCGAAACTTCGGCCCGAAGGACGGCGCTCCCTGAAAGCAGGGAGTCGACCGTCATCTCGAGAGCGTGCTGATAGTCGCCGAGTCGGCCCATGAGTGCCTCCAGATTCGCCGCGACGGCAGCGCCGGTGCGCGCGGAAGGGTCGAGTGCGCTCGATGTTTCACCGACCAACATGTGCGCCTCGCTTCCAACCGAACGCATGATCTTCGCTGCAGCCGTGGTAAAGGCTCCAATCTGGTCTGCAACCTCCTGAACCTCGCGCGCAAGAACTCGCAAGGTCACACCGGACTGGCCGACGTGGACCGCCTTGACCATGGCGTTGAGCCCAATGAAGCGAGCGTCCCTGCCGAAACTCGCGACCTCGTCGACCAATGCTTCGACTCCCTCGGCCGTGGTCGAAACACTAGCAAGCGCGCGCAGCATTGCCGCTTCTTGAGCATCATGCGCACAGAGCGCCTCGCTGGTGCCGCGAATTCCGTGCTCCAGGGAGCGCAGCAGGGATGCGCCATTGCTCTTGCCGGAAAAACGTAGGCTCTCTTTCGCGATGGATGATAGCGTCGCGACAATGGACTGTATGCTGCCGTCGATCTGTGCCAGGCTCGACAGCAAGCGATCGCAAACATTAGCAGCTTGTGCTGCCTCCACGCGGGCGACGATGTTCAGCTCGGCCAGCCACGATTGCGCTTCCTCCACCTTCTTGTCCGACAACGCCCGCTGCGCGACGGAAGCAAATTCATCCAAATCCTGCACGATGTGCTCGATCATCTGTCGTGCGATATCCTGAATCTGAAGCGACTGTAATACACTCTCGATGCTCGTCTTTACCGACGCCACGCTCTGCGTAGACTTGTCGGCTAGCACCGATGAGGTCGCACAGGCCTCGGCCATCGCGTGAAGATGGGTTTGCGTTTCTCTTCGAAAGCGGGATACGTCGCGACGGTGGCGATCGAGAAACGTCTTGGCTTGGCGGAGTCCCGCCTCGGCGGTCGTATGAACATCCCGGCTCTGTTCCAGCACCTCGTTGAATTTGGGTTTGATGTCGGCGGCCATCTGGCGTAGGTCCGTCACGACACTGTCGAATCCCGCATTGACGGAGTCACGTCGCGAGTTTTCAAGCTGCGTCGTCGAGGCCAACGCGTGCAGGGTGGCAACGATGGTCTGAAAATCACTTTCCAAAGCTGACAGATTGGTGATACCGGCGAGGACCCCTGCTAGGACCTGCAACCCACGCTCGGTCTTTGACTGGCCCTGATTCAGGTGCTTATCGAGGCGTTCGAGTTCAACTCGCAGCTCCGACGCAGGATCATGACCGGACTGTCCCATCGCAATTGCATGTGCCGAATCGTTCAACAAATTGTTGGCGTCTAGTTGCAGGCTGTGCAGCTTTGCGCCGGCATCAAGAAATACCTTCTCGGAGTCCACGATGAATTGCTTGAGCTCGGCCGTCACGACGTACAACTGCTGAACGTCATTCTTGAGCAATTCTTGCGCATCCATACGAGCTCCGATGAGGTGGGCAGCATGCGCCCCGCGAGTTCGAACCGCTCAGGACTGGCTTACGTCGGCAGCGACGCCCGTGCTCGACGAGCGCAACTCCTCTGCCGTGAAGACGCGGTCGAGGTCCAAGATCATGATGAATTGCTCGTCGCGCTTGCCCATTCCACGAATCACGGCCGTGTCCACCCGGCTTCCCATGTGAGGAGGTGGTGCAACGTTGCTGGCGTCCAAGTCGATGACCTCTTGAACAGAGTCGACCAATGCTCCAAGTACGGTACTCTCACCGTCGACCGCAACCTCGGAGATAACGACACAGGTGTCCACGGTCTTCTCCGTGATGCTCAGCCCCAACTTGAGTCGCATGTCGACCACCGGGACCACGTTGCCACGCAAATTGATCACGCCGCGCATAAAGTCGGGCGTTCGCGGAACCTTGGTCATGGACGTGAACTCCAGGACCTCGCGCACCTTTGCAATATCGACCGCGAACAATTCTTGGTCGAGCTTGAAAGTCAGGTATTGGGCCGTCGAACTAGCCGTGGTCGATTCCATGTCATTCCCGCTCCATTTGAAAGAAATTCGTCAAAAGCCTGCATCGACCGCATGGCACCTGAGGTTGCTCGGAGACAAGGAAATCGGCGGAAAGGCCGCGCAACTGTAGTGCAGCGATAGATGCGGAAGTTGCCCAGGGTCCGAAGGTTGCGATTTGGTCAGGACTCTGCAAGAAGGTGGCATGGCAAACGGCAACACTGGATTCGATCCAGAGGAATTCACGCGCGCCGCCCGCGAACTAGGAGCACGGCTGCGCCAGTCGCGCAAGCTGCTGCTGGTCGTCGGACTGGTGATCGTGGCCCTGGCGGCGGTCTGGGGCTCGTACTATCAGATCGAGCCCGACGAGGTCGGGCTGGTAACGCGCTTCGGCCGCTTCGTGCGCACGACAGGGCCCGGCCCGCACGGCAAGTTCCCCTTCGCCATCGAGCGCGTCCAGAAGGTCCCCGTCCAGCGCCAGCTGAAGCAGGAATTCGGCTTTCGCACCTTGCGTGCCGAGGTCCAAAGCTCGTTTCACAAGGACGAGCGTACGCAAGCCGAGTCGGTCATGCTGACCGGCGACCTGAACGTCGCTACCGTCGAGTGGATCGTGCAGTACAAAGTCTCGGATCCGTACAAGTATCTTTTTCGCATGCGCGACGTGGAAGAGACCTTCCGCTTGATGAGCGAGGCCACCATGCGCACCGTGGTCGGCGACCACAGCGTGACCGAGCTGCTCACCGTCGGACGCGAATCCATCGCTGCCAAAGCGAAGGAGCTGTTGTCGAATTTGTGCAAGCTTTACGACAACGGAATTTCCGTCCAGCAGCTCATCCTACAGGACGTGGATCCGCCCGAGCCGGTGCGACCATCCTTCAACGCCGTCA
>CAZTTW010000025.1:0-5611 GCA_964616265.1 uncultured Myxococcales bacterium
TCGCCAACTCCACGACCATCGGTTTGCGTCGGCATGCCATGCAACGGACCGTGCTCGATCGCGCGATGGCCAAGGTCGACACCAGCTTCGGCCAGGTTCGCGTGAAAGTGGTATCACGGCAGGGCGCCCTGGTCGGTGCTACGCCCGAGTTCGACGACTGTCGGTCGCTCGCGACGCGCGCCAAGGTTCCAGTCCGCCGCGTGGTCGCCGAGGCGAATGCTGCGGCTTTGATGCTGCTTTCCGGACGCAAGAGACGAGGTTGATGGCGCCATCCCCGCGAAAAGACGCGGCACGGCCGCAGGCGACGGGGTTCGACCTCGGCGAAAGCCTCGTCCAAATGATGGACACGGCCAACGTGTTGATCGCTGCCGTGGACACGAAGGGATACGTCTTGGCTTGGAATCGCGCGCTCGGCGCGCTCACGGGGCTGGACGGCTCGGCGGGCCTCGGGCGCAACCTTGGCGAATGGCTTACCGAACTCGGCGTTCGCGATCTGGCCGACATCATGGCTCGCGTTGCGAATGAGCCCGAGCCCTTGCGCTGCGAGGTGCGCTTGCCGGGGCTTGGGGGAACCGTCGCCGCCGCGGCCTTTTGCATTTTCAAAGTGCGGGACGCTGCCGGCAACGTCACCGGTGTGATGGCTGCCGGGCACGACCTGACGGCGATGCGCGCCCTGCAAAACCAAATGATTCACGCGGAAAAGCTGGCCACCGTCGGACAAATCGCGGCGGGCGTGGCGCACGAGATCAACAACCCGCTGACCTCGATCCAAATGTGCGTCGAGGCGGTTCTCCGCAAGGGCACGTTGGCCACGGAGGGAAAGCTCGTCAACCACTTCGAAGCGGCCGATCTCGAGCGACTCCACAAGATTCGCGAAGGCTCCGAGCGCATCCGCAAATTCTCGCACGACCTGACCACGTACGCGCGACCGTCGGGGCGCGACGTCGAGGTCGTGAGTCTGAACGACGTGGTCGAGCATGCGCTTTCCTTCTGCGAGCACGTGCTGTACGAGGCCAAGGCGACGCTGCTGCGCGAGCTTGCGCCGCAGCTTCCGCAGGTGCACGTGGTGCGCGACCACATCATGCAAGTCGTGACCAATCTGGTGAGCAACGCCGCCCAGGCCTTACGCGACGAAGGCGGAACGATCGTGGTGCGCACTTTTCGCGATCCGAGCGGCCACGTCGGGCTCGCGGTTTCCGACGACGGCGAAGGCATTCGCCAGGAAGACCGCCACCGCGTCTTCGAGCCGTTCTTCACCACCAAGGCCGCAGGACGTGGCACGGGGCTTGGCCTTCCCGTGGTAAAGAACATCGTCCTTGCCCACGGCGGAGATATTGCCTTCGAATCGCGGCCGGGGACTGGCACGACGTTCACCGTGCTCTTTCCGCTTGGCGCGCCCCCGATTCCCCCAATCAAGATCGAGAAGCAGACACCATGAAAGCAGAGCAGTTGACCGAAATCTTTGAAACCGCTGCCCAGCAGCTCGGCGTGAAGGTTCGTTACGAGAACCTGGCCGCTGCTGGACCCACGGGTGGCGGCGGACTGTGCAAAGTCAAAGGCGAGTGGTGGATCATCATCGACAAGAAAACCGTGCCGTCGGAACGTGCCTCGATCTTGTGTGATGCTCTGGCAACCATGGACACGGGCGCGGTGTCACTGCCACCCAAGGTGCGCGAGATGCTGGACCAGCGCCGGGCCAGCATCCCCAAGCCCGCGTAACGAGACTACTCGCTCGCCAGGGCCCGGACTTTGGCGGCAAGGAGCGGGTCGTCGGCTAGGCTGTCGCGCAAGGCTGCGCTGATTTGGCTGCGCACGGTCGGGCTGGCCTTGGCGCCGACCTGTTTGTCGACGATGCGCTCGATGACTTTGTCGATGGCCTTCTCGGGGCTGAGCTTGCCCGCCTTCAACTCGGCACCAATGTCGGAAACCGAAATCGGCTTCGCGGAACGCGTGGGCTTGGCGGCGTGGGCGCTTTCGGTCTTGGCACCCGCCAGCTTGCTCGCGAAGGCTTTCCCACTGGTCTCGGCTACGCCGAGCGCCTTGCCGCTGGCGGCCGGTTTGGGCGGCAGTGTAGTGCGAGAAATCTTCATGGACGGCACCGAGCCTAGCACAGCGAACCGCTGCGATGGCGGAAGGTTCGCTGTCGTTATCGGACATCCAGCCGCAGAAGTTTCCTGCCACTTTTGGCTTCCGACGTCGCTTGCCTAACTGGCCTTACGAATCGACCGTTTTCCGGGTAAGGTTGGCCCATGAAAAAAGCACACATCGAGACTTCCGCGGGCGAAATCGTGCTCGAGCTCTTCGAGGACGACGCGCCCGGAACCGTCGCTAATTTCGTGGGCCTGGCCCAGGGAACCAAGGAATGGACGGATCCCAAGACCGGGGAAAAGGTAAAGCGGCCTTATTATGACGGCCTGACGTTTCATCGCGTGATCGACGACTTCATGATTCAGGGCGGCTGCCCCCTCGGTAGCGGCACGGGCGGCCCGGGTTTCACCATCAAGGACGAGCTTTCGGGGAAGCGTCAAAAGCACCTCCGCGGGTCGCTCTCCATGGCGAAGACGGCGGCGCCCGATTCGGGTGGCTCGCAATTTTTCATTTGCCACAGTCCGCAGGCGCACCTCGACCGCAAGCACACGGTTTTCGGCCAAGTGATTTCGGGAATCGAAGTGGTAGATAAAATCCGCAAAGGGGACAAGATGACGCGAGTTTGGATAGAGTAGATAGAAGTTCGAGGTACTGTCCCCGGCCGGCCCGGCAGGTGACTTTCGGGTGTGGCGGGTCTGGATTGTCGGGCCGCGATTGATCATAACTAGCACCCACGCTGGCTTGACTTGAGGCCCCTTGCTGGCTGATAACGGAAAGGCGCGCGCAGTGGACTGAACGCGTACGGAAGACGCTTGAACAAACCAATCCCCTTCGGCAAGTACTACCTCCTCGAACGCATCAATGTCGGGGGCATGGCCGAGGTCTTCAAGGCCAAGACCGTCGGCGTTGAGGGGTTCGAGCGGATTGTTGCGCTCAAGCGCATTTTGCCGAGCATCGCGGAGGACGAAGAGTTCATCACGATGTTCATCGACGAGGCGAAGATCGCCGTGCAGCTGCAGCACGCGAACATCGCCCAGATTTTCGACCTCGGCAAAGTCGACGACAGCTTTTTCATCGCGCTCGAATACGTCCACGGGCGCGACCTGCGCGGCATCTTCGATGACCTTCGCAAGCGCGGGCAGACCATGCCCGTGCAGCAGGTCTGCTACCTCATCATGCAGCTTTGCGAGGGCCTGGATTACGCGCACAACAAGCGCGACGCCCAGGGCCGCGACCTCAACCTCGTGCACCGGGATGTGTCCCCGCAAAACGTGCTCATCGGGTACGAGGGCGAAGTGAAGCTGATCGACTTCGGAATTGCCAAGGCAGCGGGCAAAGCGTCCAAGACCCAGGCCGGCATTCTCAAGGGCAAGTTCGGCTACATGTCGCCCGAGCAGGTGCGCGGCTTGCCCATCGACCGGCGCAGCGACATCTTCGCGCTCGGCATCGTGCTTTACGAAATGCTCACCGGCGAACGTCTGTTCATCGGTGAAACTGATTTTTCGACACTCGAGAAGGTCCGCAACGTCGAGATCATCCCGCCCTCGTCGTTCAATACGGGCATTCCTGAAAAGCTCGAACGGATCGTGCTCAAGGCACTGGAGAAGAACGTCGAGGACCGCTACCAGAACGCCATCGACTTGCACGACGACTTGCAGCTGTTCATGCATTCGGTGGGACAGTTCTCGTCGCGCAAGGATCTATCGGCTTGGATGAAGCGGACGTTTGCCGAGGAAATGCCGTCGGAGGTGGGCGCGGCCGATTTGGACGACGTGCAGGAAATCGATTCCGCCGAGCTGATCCCGTCGGTCTCCGCCGAGCGCCCGGGAGCCCATAGCGCTGGTCGCAAAGAGGATGAAGAGTTCGGCTGGGACGAGGAAGAGCGCGAGACGCAGATCTTCGACAAAGATCCGGCCGAGCAAGTCACGGTGGCCGAAAGCAGCTTCCTTGCGGAAGGTGGCGACAAGACCGTGGCCATGCCTCCGTCGGAGGCGCTGTTGGCCGAAATGGGCGAGGCCTTCGAGACGCAGGTTCCGACCAAACCGACGGCACAGACGGCGGCAGCGTCGGCCCAGCAGGAAGTTATTCGTCGGGCAGCCGACCCCGACGCCACGCCGCTGCCCGCCCCGACATTGTTTCCTTCATTCTCTTCGCCGGCAGCGCCGGTCTCGCCCAAGAGCGGCAGCGTGCCCCTGGCCGGCACTGGCGGCTCGCCCTTCGATTTGCCCAAGCCGGTCTTTCGCCAGACGCTGCTGGGCGGTGCCCATGCGCCGACGCTGCCGACGGCGCACGCGCCGGCAGGTCCCGCCTATCCGACTTTTCAGCCGGCGCCGCCCTTTGCGGGGCCGGGCCTGCCACAACAGATTTTTCCGTCGCCCGCCTTTCCCGGCATGCCGGTCCCGTCACCGTCTCCGTCCTACGCTCAGACCGTTGACATCTACGCGGCCGGAGCACCGCACTCGCTCCGCCAGCCCTCGCGCCTCAAGTTCTACGTCATCTTCGTTCTGCTCATGATCGCTGGCGGTGGCGGAACTTACATGGTGATGACCCGGCCAGGCCATTTGCAGGTTGCCGTCAAACCGCAGGATGCGCGGCTGGCCGTGGATGGGGTGGTGATCACCAGCGATCCGCCCTTCCAGCTCGACAAGCGGCCAGGCGTCTACCGGCTAGCGGTTTCGCGCGCGGGCTACGTCACGCGCGAGCAGAACATTCAAATCAGCGCCGGCCAGGCTGGACACCTCGACATGGATCTCGAGCCTTCGCCCGACACCGGGTTCGACTTGACCAGCCAGCCCTCGGGCGGACGGGTTTGGCTCGACAGTCAGCCCTTGGTCATCGACGAAAACGGCACCCAGGCGACCACCAACTTCCACGCTTCGCGCATCGCTCCCGGTCCGCACGTGATCGAAATCAGCGGCAACGCCCAGTACCAGACCTGGCGCCAGGAATTCTTGCAGGAGCCCAACCGCACCGTGCGTTTGCACGCAGATCTCGTGCCCGTCGCGGGCGGAAAGCCATCCACGACGAGGAGCGCTCCTCCGCCAGCGGTCATTCCACCATCGGCCACTCCGCCATCGGTTGAGCCTCCACCGTCCGGTTTAGGTCTTGCCGAAAAGAAGGCTCCCAAGGGCGGCGGCCACCGGGCTGGGGCGGCTCTTGCGAACCGGCCCTCACAGCAGCCTGCGCCGGGGGCCAGCACGGGCGACGACGTGTTCGAGAGCATCAAGCCAAGCGCCGTTGACAAGAAGCCGAAGCCCGCCCCGAGCAGCGGCAGCGACGACGATATTTTCGAAGCGCATGGCAAATCCGACAGCTCGGGCGGCACCTGCGTCGCGACCATCAGCTCGAAACCGTGGGCCGAGGTCAGCATTGACGGCAAGCCCACGGGCAAGATCACGCCGCTCGTGAATTACGCGATACCTTGCGGCAAGCACCGAGTCACTTTCAAGAACGCCGACCTCATGATCGAGCGCAACGAAAGCGTCACGCTCAAGGCCGGCCAGCCCTTCAAGAAGATCTTCTC
>CAZTTW010000025.1:5711-15017 GCA_964616265.1 uncultured Myxococcales bacterium
GGGCGGACCTTCGACGCCATCCTTTGCAATCGCCTCTGTCACAGCGTCTCCGACATTCGCGAGCTGCTCGTCAGCCTGCGCGAGCGTTTGAGCGAGCATGGCCGCCTCTACCTCATCGCGTACAACTATCTTTGGGAACTGCCGACCAAAGTCGCGGAAGTGGCGGGCTTCAAGTTGCCGGCGCCGCCGTCCAACTGGCTCTCGCACAGCGATCTCGCGAATCTCTTCGGCATCGCCGGCCTCGAGAGCGTGCGCTTCGAAGACCGCATGATTCTGCCCGCCGACGTTCCGGCGCTGGCGCCGCTTTGCAATCGCTATCTCGGCAAGTTGCCAGTCTGGGACCGCCTGTCGATGTACCGCATCTACGCGCTCCGCCGGCGAGACATCCTGAGCGAGCCACGGCAGGCGTCGGTAAGCATCGTGGTTCCGAGTCGCAACGAAGCCGGCAACGTGGAAGCCGCCATCGCGCGCACGCCGCTTCTCGGTTCGCGGACCGAGTTGATCTTCGTCGAGGGCGGCTCGACCGACGGGACGTGGGAAAAGATCGGCGAGGCGATCAAGCGCTACCGCGGACCGCTCGTGCTCAAGGCGTTCCAGCAGGAAGGGAAGGGCAAAGCGGACGCGGTTCGTCTCGGTTTCTCCAAGGCGACCGGCGACATCCTGATGATTCTCGATGCGGACCTCACGGTTCCACCGGAAGAGCTGCCAGTCTTCTACGACGTCATCGCGCGCGGCCTCGGCGACTATGTGCAAGGCACCCGCCTCGTGTACCCGATGGATCCGGGGGCCATGCGCTTTTTCAACAAGCTCGGCAACGTGGCGTTCTCCCAGCTTTTCACCCACCTTCTCGGCCAGCCCATCAAGGACACCTTGTGCGGCACGAAGGTCCTGTGGCGACGCGACTACGAACGCATCTGCGCGGGCCGGGCGTTTTTTGGCGATTTCGATCCCTTCGGCGATTTCGATCTCATCTTCGGCGCCGCCAAGCTGAATCTGAAAATCGTCGAGGTGCCGGTGCGCTACCGCGAGCGCGTGTACGGCGAAACCAATATCTCGCGCTGGAAGCACGGCCTTCTGCTGCTCAAGATGTCCGGCGTGGCCGCGCGCAAGCTACGCTATGTCTGAAAGCGCGCCGCCCGAGCTGCCCTCCGAGTTGCGCGAGCGCACGCTGGCCCACTTCGAGGAGCACCGCCAAGCGTGGCAGCACAACCCCGCGCTGCGAACCTGCTATGGCCACTGGTACCGGCGGCTGCGGCAGATGTTGCCGCCGCCTGAGCTGGGACCGTGGATCGAGATCGGCTCCGGGCCAGGCTTTGCGCGCGAATTCATTCCCGAGCTGGAGCTTACCGACGTCGTCCAGGCGCCCTGGCATTCGCGGCGCATGTCGGCCGAGTGTCTTTGCGTCGCCGACGCCAGCCTCGGCGCCATCGTGCTGTTCGACGTCCTTCACCACGTCGCCGAGCCGGCGAAGTTCTTCAGCGAGGCCACGCGCGTGCTGAAGCCCGGTGGTCGCATCGTGCTTTGCGAGCCCTTCATCAGTCCGATCTCGTCTTGGGTGTATCGGCGCTTCCATCCCGAGCCAGTGGATATGTTCGCGGACCCCTTGGCCGCCACCGACAGCCTGGCGGGGCGCGACCCCTTCGCGTCGAACCAAGGCATTCCTTCGCTGCTCTTCTTCCGCCGCCCAGGACAGCAGGCCTTCGCGCGCGCCTTTCCCGAGCTCGAAGTCGTCCGTCGCGAGCGCTTCGCCGGCCTCTCTTACCCCGCAAGCGGTGGTTTTTCGCGCGCGCCCCTTCTTCCCATGGCGCTGTGGCGAATCCTTTTCGCCCTCGAGAATGGCTTTCCCGAATTCGTGTTTGCAGTGTTTGGATTTCGTGCGCTCGTCGTTCTCGAGCGCAGGCCCTAGCCTACCTTCGAAACGCACACCGCAGGCGAGAGGCTCGGATGTTGCAGCGCTCGAATTGCATTCGTGTTTCCATTTTTGTCGCGCCCCTTGTCGCGCTTCTCGTCGCGGGCTGCGCTTCGACGCCAGGGCGCTCGTCCGGTGGAGACGGTGGCGCGAGCGGAGCGGGCGGTACGACCGATGATGCGGGCGCCGCCGCGGGCTCGGGCGGACAAGCGGCCGGCGAATCGGCCGGGAGCGGCGGAGCCATCGTAGACGCTGCACCGGCGAATCCACTGACGCTCGGCAAGAGCATGACCTGCGAATCGCCGGGGCTGGCGGTCGCCACCCAGCACATCGAAGCCGAATGCGCCTTCGGTCCGACTATCGGCAATTGCACGGGCACGTCGGGCGGTCAGCAGGGAACGCAGCTTCAGGACAACAGCACGACGGTGGGCTACATCGAAGGCGGCGACATGCTTTGGTACGCCGACGTCTCCCTGGATGGCATCGACACATTGACCCTGCGTTATTCGAAGGGTGTCGACGGTGGCAAGGTCGAGGTGCGGCTCGACAGCGCGACAGGCACCCTGATCGGAAGCCTTACGCCGACCTCGACCGGCAGTTGGACCACGTGGTCGAGCGCGACGACAAGTCTAACGGCTTCGACCGGGACGCATGCGCTCTATCTCGTGGCCGCCGACTCGACGGGCGGCATCGTGAATTTGGACTGGATCGAGCTCTCGGCTGCTGCCAACGCCGGTGCGACTACGCCCGTCATTCACGTGAATCATCTCGGCTTCGAAGCGTTGGGACCCAAGCATGCCATTGTCGAGGGCGATTCCGGGCTTGGCCGCTTCTTCGTGGTCGGCAGCGATGGCGTGGCCTATTGGTGCGGCGATCTGACGGCAACGTCGTTCACGGATTGGGGAAGCAGCAAATCCTTCTATTCCGTCGATTTCACCGAGCTTACCCGGCCGGGCCAATACCGGCTGCAAGTGGGCAGTCTGGCTTCGCCGGTCTTCGAAATCGGCAGCGGCTACCTATTCACAGAGACTGTTCCGGCCGTGCTCGACTACTTCAAATCCATGCGCGCGGACGACGCCGACGTTTGGGCAGCCGACGAAAGTGTGCCTTTCGTCGGATCCAGCAACCACGCCGACGTGCGCGGCGGTTGGTACGACGCCTCCGGTGACATCTCGAAGTACCTCACGCACTTGAGTTATGCCAATTTCATGAACCCCCAGCAGATTCCGTTGGTCGCTTGGGCGCTGGCGTGGGTCTACGATCAGAATCAAAGCGCGCTCGCGGCAAGTGCCAAGAAAGATTCCTTGCAAGCCGAGGCACTGTGGGGCGCCGACTACTTGTTGCGGGTTCTCGACCCGGCCGGTTTCTTTTACACCAATGTGTTCGATCACTGGTCGGGCGACGTCAATCAACGGCAGATTTGCGCCATTGTCGGGCAATCTGGCAGCACAACCGCCGACTACCAGTCGGCCTTGCGCGAAGGTGGCGGTATGAGCATCGCCGCCTTGGCGCGCATCGCGCGTTGGAAGGTCGACGGCGCCCTGAAAAGCTCCGACTATCTTGCCGGCGCACAGAAGGCCTTCGACTATCTCAATACGAATGGCGCACAATACGCCGACGACGGCAAAGAGAACGTCATTGACGACTATGCGGCATTGCTCGCGGCCAGCGAACTGTATGCGAGTACGCAGAGCACGACCTACCTGCAGGCGGCACGCGCCCGTGCATCGTCGTTGATTGGGCGCCTCTCGAGCGCCGGCTATTTCATCGCTGACGGAGCCCAGCGTCCGTTCTGGCATGCCAGTGACGCCGGGCTGCCCGTCGTGGCCCTCGCTCGCTATGTCCAAGTTGAAACCGACGCCAAGGGCATGACCAGCGCGCGGCAAGCGATTCAGAAGCACCTCGGCTATTTGCTCGACGTTACGAGCAGCGTTTCGAACCCGTTCGGTCTCGCTCGCCAGCACACGAGCGCCGACAAAGCCGGCTTCTTCATTCCCCACGAAAACGAGACCGGCTATTGGTGGCAGGGCGAAAATGCACGCTTGGCGTCCTTGTCGGCGGCGGCACTGCTCGGCGCCCAGGCGGTTGGCACCAGCGGATCCGCGTACCTGGATCTGTTGCGCTTTGCCGGTAACCAATTGGACTGGGTGCTCGGCGCCAATCCTTACGACATTTGTTTCATGCACGGCTTCGGCAGAAGCAATCCTCCGAACTACTGTGGCGACAAGAACCAGAGCGGAACCGTAACCGGCGGCATCTCCAACGGCATTACGGGCGCCAACCCGGACGGCAGCGGAATTCAGTGGCGTCTCGGGCCGAATGGCGGGTGCGGTGACGAATGGCGGTGGGTCGAACAGTGGATCCCACACACGGCTTGGTTTCTGGTCGCTGTCTCGGCGCTCAGTCCTTGACCCAGGCCGCGCACTGGTACAGCGCCATGGACACCGGCGCGAACGCCGGCAGTGCCTTGCGCGCGACCGGGCGGAGCACGCGGCGGAGTGCTTGGTGGATGGTCTTGGGCGCCGTGACGTGATGGTCGTCGATGTTGCCGAAGCCAATCAGTTGAAAGAGTCGGGTCATCATGCGGTTGACCATGGGATAGCCGACGACCAGGGTTCCACCTTTCGTGAGCGCGCGTGCAAGCGCGGTCGCGGCAGCGTCGGCGTCGGCAATGTGTTCGAGCACCGACAGACAGACGATGCAGTCGAAGCTGGCGGCAGGCAGGCTCGACGGGGAAAGCAGGTCGGCCTCTAGAAAACGCGCGCTGCACGTCGGCGCCACCAACCGATCGAGTCCTTGGGCAAGAACCAGATCGGTTCCCGTGTACGAGGCGAATGCGGCCGAAAGCGTTGGGACCAAAATGCCGCTGCCGACTCCGACCTCGAGCACGTGCTGCTTGGACGTTCGAGGCGGCAGCAAAGCCAGGGCCATGGTCAACCGCTTGCGGTAGAGCCATCCGGTGAGTGGCCGGTAGTAATACGGCAACGGATCGTTCTCGTCGTTGGGTACCAGCGCGCCTTTCGGCGGTAACGCGAGCCTCATCGGTGGTCTTGCCGACTCGGCGGCAGCGGCTGAAGAATTCCCATCGCAGTCGTTCGCGGTCCGGCGACCAGCGAGAACGCCTCCGGCGCCTCGGGAAAGCGTTCTGCAATCATGGCATTGAAGCTGCGCAGATGGTCTTCCAGCTGGGTCGAAAACTGCCGGCCCTTCAAGGCCATCAGCTTGTTGCCGATTTGCATGCGTGCTGCGGGATTGCTGGCGACGGCGTAGGCGCGCTCGAGGTGCCGGATGGCCAAGTCGTCGGCTCCGTTTCGGGTCAGCATGCGCGCGACCAGGTTGGGGACGTAGTAGGGAACGTCCTCGTAAAGCGCCGCCTTGCGCAGCATTTCGACGCCCTGCTGGCGCCAACCGGCCACGCGCGGATCGTCCTCGCCCGCATCTTGCGGCAGCTCGAACAGATAATTGAAGCCAATCTGAAACGGGAATTCCCAATTGAATGGAAATGCCTTGTGCCCTCGTTCGAGGATGTGAATCGCTGCCAGTACCATCTCGGGTTGAATGCGCTGGCCGTTGTAGATCAGCATCGAGGCGCCCGAGAGGTACAGTCGCTCGAACTTGGGATCCATGTCGATCGCCGAGTCGAGGTACTGCGCCAGCCACTTGGTCGGCACACCGGCGTGCAACTGAGTGCCGAAGTAGACGTTTGCGCGGGCGTGGATGAGATCTGCCCAAAGCTCGGTGTGGCCGAGGCTTGCCACGCGCAATGCCGACGAGGGCGGCAAGAAGAACGTATCCGCCTCAGGCGGCCAGCCGCCGCGCAGCCGGGAAGCATGGCGGAGCGATATGCCGGCGATAGCGGCCAACGTACCGAGGAGCAACAGCAATCCGACGATCGCGCCAACGTAGCGAGGGTGAGCGATCGGCTGGGCAGCAGAAGTCATGGCACTTGTGGATCGTCCGTGAGGTCGACGCCGGTGTCCGTTCCGGTAATGCCGAGCTTGGACAGTCGGTAGCGCATCGAGCGGAAGGACACGCCGAGCAGTCGCGCAGCTTCGGTCCGGTTTCCACCGGTGCGCTCCAACGCCGCGATGAGAATCGAGCGCTCGTAGTCTTCGAGATGATGTTCGAGGTCCAACCCCTCTTCGGGTAGCCGGGTGATGGGGCCGGTGACGGGCGGCGAACCTTGCAGGCCGGCGAGGTTGGGAAAAGCGTCCATGGCCAGCCAGTCCGTCGTCGACAGCGTGACCGCGCGCTCGATCATGTTTTCCAGCTCGCGTACGTTGCCGGGGAAGTGGTACACGGTCAGCGCGGACATGACCTCGGGTGCAGCGCCGACCACGTTGCGCCCGTGCTCGGCGGAAAACTTGCGGATGAAGTGATCCACGAGCAGCGGCAGATCTTCGCGGCGTTCGCGCAACGGCGGCAAACGCAACTGGATGACGTTCAGGCGGTAGTAGAGATCTTGGCGGAACGTCGCCTTTTCGACCTCGGCCTCGAGGTCCCGGTTGGTCGCGGCGACGATGCGCACGTCGATCTCGCGCTCGCTGATACCGCCCACCGGCTTCACCTTGCGTTCCTGCAGCACGCGCAGGAGCTTGACCTGCATGGCCACCGGCAGCTCGGCCACTTCGTCGAGCAACAGCGTTCCGTTGTTGGCGGCTTCGAAGAGACCGGTCTTGTCCTGGTTGGCGCCCGTGAACGAGCCCCGCATGTGGCCGAACAGCTCGGATTCGAGCAGCGTCTCGGGAATGGCGCCGCAATTGACGGCGACGAACGGTTGATCCGAACGCGGCGAAAGCTCGTGCAGCGCGTGCGCCGCCAACTCTTTGCCGGTGCCCGATTCGCCCACCAGCAGCACACTGGTTCTCGTCGACGCGACCTTGCGAAGGACGTCGAACACGCGCTGCATGGCCGGCGACTTGCCGAGCAAGCGGTCGAGCTTATAGCGACCCTTGATCTCGTCCCGGAGCGCGACGTTGTCTCGCGCCAGTCGCCGCTTTTCCATGGCGCGGTCGACGACCAGTCCGACCTCGTCGATCTTGAAGGGCTTGGTCAGGTAGTCGAATGCGCCGGCCTTCATGGCGGCGATGGCCGTCTCGGTAGTCGAGAAGGCGGTCACCACGATGACTTCCGCATCGGGGCGCGAGCGCTTGGCCTCGGCCAGAATGGTCAAGCCGTCGGCGTCGGGCATGCGCAAATCGGTCAGGATGACGTCGAAGGCACGCGCCTTGATCGAAGCGATGGCATCGTTGCCGCAGGCGGCGGCTTCGACTCGATAGCCCTCTCGGCGCAGATAAATGCCGAGGAATTCGCGCATCGAGCGCTCATCGTCAACGACGAGAATGTCCCCGTGCTTGCTCATCACCCTCGCTTGCGTGCTACCAGAATGAGGAATCCTCCAAAACTGCGCAAGATAGGTAGATCGCACGCGGCGCGCTCGGCGCGGTCGAAAAGGCCGGACAACACCGGCAAGCGGAAGACCTTCGAGGTCGGAGTCACTACGCGCACGCCGCGCATGCCCACGTATTCCACGTCGGGCGGCAGGTAGCTGCGCGCGGTGGTCAGCGTGTCGTAGCGCGTGTACACATCGCGATCCGTGGTGCCGTCGGCGATCGGCGCGGCGCCGCCCAGCACCTTCGCCAGGTAGCGCAGCGAGCGCGGATTGTAGAACTCGAGCAGCATGTGACCACCGGGACGAACCACGCGGGCCAGCTCGGCGACTGCTTCCTGGATGGGCGGAATGTGCGCCAGCACTTTCATGCTGTAGACCAGGTCCACGCTGGCGTCGGGTAGCGGCAGCTTGGTCAGCGAGCCTTGCACGATGCGCAGGCCGCGTTGGCGAGCTTGGCTGAGCATGCCGCGCGAAAGGTCGAGCCCGATAGCGGATTTCCCGACGCGTGTCGCTTCGGCGAGCAAGAGCCCGGTACCGCAGCCGGCTTCCAGGATGTCGAGGCCGGTGCCGTGGCGGCGGACCAGGTCCAGCTCGAGATCGTCGATGAGCCGGTGATAGCCGTGGTGCCGTTCGCGCTCGTAGCTCGGCGAAAACCGATCGTAGTAGCTCTGCGTCGAACGCAGATTCTCCTGGGAATGCATCTCGACTGCGATTATGCGGTCATGGCGCCAAAGACGCGAGTTAGAAAAGGTCGCTCCAGCGACAGAGCTCGACGGATCGGCGGGCGAGCGCATCGCGAACCCGCGTCGAGCGCAACGCTTCGACGTCGGGGTCGGCGTCCGGCTCGCAGATGAGTTCGTGGCTGCCGGGACCAAGGCGGCCGATGATTTCGAGAATGCGGATTTCGTCGAGGCGGCCGCGCTCGAAATAGCCCCAGCTTTGCGGGCCGTGGCGGCGCGCGCCGAGCTGGCGGCGGCTGTACCAGGCCACGGCGCCCAGGGCGGCGGTGGCGAGACCGCGCCGCAGATCCAGGGTCCAGGCGAGGGTGGGACGCTCGACGGTCGTGCGCAGTCCCGGGATGGCGTGGCGACGCGCGACGCTCTCCATGGCTTGGACGGCCACCGGAAGGAAACGCGCGCCACCGCCGAGGCAAAGATGGTCCACCGCGAGCCCGAGATCGCGCAGGCGCGCGACTTGTGCGTCGAGCTCGGCTTCGACGTCAGCCGGGACGATGGTGTTCTTGGCCCATTCCAGGAGAACGTCCTGCCGTTGTGCTCGCAGCTTTCCGTCCGCGTCGAGGAGCGAGGCCACGCTTTCGGGCTTGGCGACGGGCGCGCCACCCTCGAGCGTCAAGAGGACGCCGACGCCCAACTCGGGCGCTGTGGCGAGCGCGTCGCGGATGGCTTCCGGATTCGCCGCGTTCCCGAGCACCGACGTGCTGGTGACGATGCCTTGGCGATGCGCCGCAAGCACGCCGCGGTTGCGCGCCTCGGATTGACCGAAGCCGTCGGCGTTGACGACGAGGCGAATGCTGGAAATGGCCACGGCATTTTCTAGCATGGCGACGCCTGCGACGGACACCGCGAACAAATCCTCCATCACGCCCGGCACTTGCAGAATCGCCGTGTAAACTGTGCCTTCGCTCATGCCCCGAAAATTCAATGCCCGACGGCAAGCCACTTCGTCTGACCTGATTCCGTTTCCCGCCGAAGTCGCCAAAGGCCGGTTGCCCAACGGCCTGGACGTGGTGACCGTCGTGACGCCGCACCTGCATGCTGCCGCCGCCGGGCTCTACGTTCGCACCGGTTCGCGCTACGAAACGCCAAAGACGAACGGTCTTTCGCACTTCGTCGAGCACATGCTGTTTCGCGGCTCGGCCGGCTTTCCGTCGTCCTTCGCCCTGAACCACGCGATCGAAGAGCGCTGTGGAATGCTGTGTGGCGAGACCGGACGCGACTACTCGCTCTACCAGGTCGAGCTGCACCCGCGCGAGCTCGGCGAGGTG
>CAZTTW010000026.1:0-14744 GCA_964616265.1 uncultured Myxococcales bacterium
CGACACAAGCCAAGCGGTTGCAACGGATCTTTCGCACGTACGATCCAGCGGAGGGGTTTCGACGTTTCGTGGCTCAGGCAGCCTAGCCGCGGGAGAGGCAATAAGGTCTACGGGCGGCATAATGGTCGCGAACGGAAGCTGGGTAGAAGACGGCTTCGCCCACTCGATCGGCGAGGACAACTCACGCAACTCTCAGCAGCTCAGTAAATCAGGCCGTTGACCTGTCCGCAGTCGGTGAAGGCCAGCGTGGTTTGGATCTGGAAATTCGACTCGGTGGTGTGGCGCTCGGCGTGGAAGACTGCGAGATCGTAGGTCTTGCCCACCGTCAAGCCCAGAGAGTCAATCGCGACCGACTTGCTCAGCTGCGCGTGTCGACCGCCCAAGTCGATGACCAGCTTGTTGTCGATGAAGACCCAAACGTCATCATCGCCGACGAAGGCGAAGGTCTCGCCGCCCTTGTAGTTGAAGGCGGTGTGGATCTCGGTGGTGAAACTGAAATTGTGGTCGAGCCCCTGATTGCCGAAGCCTTGATCGTCGAGCGGGAAGAAATAGTTCGGCTTCACGGCTGAGAACGTCGAGATGCCGTTGCTATCCACCAGGTGGAGCGCGAGCACGAAGGTGCGGTTGACGTCCGAGACGTCGCGATACCATTGATCGAAGTCGGCCTGACCATTGGTAGACGGCGTCTTGCCCCCGGGGTGCGCATAGACTGGTTTGCCATCGGAGCCCAAGGTCGTGGCGACGATTCCGAGGTCGAGCCCCACTTGAGCCGTTTCGAAGTCAGGGTGGCCTCCCGGCTGATTGCCCATCTTGAAGTCGCGGACAACGCCAAATAGTCCGGCGCATTGGCCCGAAGCATCTGTGCCTTGGCCGTTACCTGCAGGGCCGGTGTTTCCCGAGATTTCGGGACCGAGCGCGTAAGCGCCAACCGTCGAATTCGTCACGTTGACGTAGCCCGCGGGTGGCCAGGTCCCGCTTGCCGTACTTCCGCTCCCGCCGCTACCCGGGTTGTTGGCCGAGGTGCCCCCCGACCCGAGAGGAATTGTGAGCCCGCCACTGGTATTACCGCCGGATGTATCGCTGCCAACGGGGGGCTGGTCGTTACAGGCGAACAGGAGCGCTGCAGCGGCGCCGGCGGTTTTCAGCCATACGAATGAGCCGTGTTCTTTTCGCTTGTGCATCAGCCTTCCCCCTGAGGCGCTCCGCATTCTTCCGCGCAAGGCACGCGCGGAGCGCATCTGTCCGTAGGAGGCTCGAAAGCCGGTCTGGCCGTCAGAATTTCAGCGATGCGGAGCTCCAGCGACGCATGGCCGCGTCAGCTGCGTCGCAAGAGCATCGGCGTGATCGACAGATCTATTGAGATGCATCGGAGAATCGAAGGTTACAGCCTGGTGGCGCGACGGCGGCGTCGTGAACCGATCCGGGTACTGGGACATCGGATGGTAACCAAGGAATATCATCATGAAGTCTAGAGGAAGAGTTTGGATCGTTTCGATAGTCGGGATTGTCGTCGTCATCGTCGCTCTCGTCGGTATCAAAGTCGGGCAGATTCGCGCCATGATCGAGGCGGGGAAATCCTTTGTTCCGCCACCCGAGGCGGTGACTTCGGCCAAAGTGGAAGCCGCTTCGTGGCAGTCGAGGCGCTCGGCCATCGGCTCCCTCGTTGCCGTCCACGACGTCGTTCTGGGAGCAGAATTTCCGGGACTCATTCGCGAGGTTGATTTCGCATCGGGTACGTCCCTGAAGCGCGGTGCGGTGATGGTCAGACTCGACACGACGAATGAAGAAGCCCAGTTGGCGTCGGCGACGGCGGATATGGAGCTGGCCAAGACCGCGCTCGAACGGGCGCGCGCTCTACGTAAGGGTGAGGCCAACACGCCTGCCGACCTCGAGGCCGCGGAGGCCCGTGCGAAGCAAACGAAGGCCATCGTCGCGAATATTCAGGCGACCATCACCAAGAAGACCATCCACGCGCCTTTCGATGGCCGCGTGGCGATGAAGCAGGTCGAGCGGGGCCAAGTGGTATCGCCGGGGACGCCGCTTGCCACCCTGCAGTCGGTGGATCCCATCTATGCCGAGTTTTCGTTGCCGCAGCAGGCACTCGCCGATCTGAAGATCGGTCAGGTCGCCACTTTGCGCGTCGATTCGTTCCCGGGCAAGACGTGGCAGGGAGCGATCAGTACGGTGAATTCAGAGGTCGACGCCACGACACGGAACATTCGTGTTCGAGCGACCTTCCCCAACAAAGAAGGTGTCCTGCGTCCGGGGCTGTTCGCGAACGTCGAAGTGAACGCTTCGGATCGTCGCGAGGTGCTTACCATCCCCGCAACCGCGGTGGTCTACGCGCCCTACGGAGACACGGTCTTCGTCCTCGATTCCGCCAAGGACGCCGCGCAAGACAGCGCGCCGGCGGCGTTGGTGGCTCAGCCGCGCTTCGTACGTCTGGGCGAACGGCGGGGTTACTTCGTGGCCGTCGTGTTGGGGCTCAAGGCGGGTGAGACGGTCGTCAGTAACGGTGCTTTCAAGTTGCGCAAGGGCGCACGCGTCGTCGTGAACAACAGCCTCGCACCGCCGGTCGAGCTCGATCCAAAGCCAAGCGACAACTGAATTTGGAGCTCCCTCGTGAAGTTTACCGATCTGTTCATTCGCCGACCGGTTCTGGCGGTGGTGGTCAACCTTGTCATTCTGATCGCGGGTCTTCAGGCCATCCGGTCGCTCAACGTGCGGCAATACCCGCGCAACGAAAACGCGGCGATCACGGTGACCACGGTCTATGTCGGTGCCGCCGCCGACTTGGTACGTGGCTTCATCACGACCCCGCTCGAGCGATCGATCGCGGCCGCCGACGGTATTGACTACATCGAATCGCAGAGTCAGCAGAATCTGTCGACCATCCGAGCCCGCCTGCGGCTCAATTACGACTCGAATCGCGCCTTGTCTGAAATCAGTGCCAAGGTGAACCAGGTCCGCGGCGATCTTCCTCCCGGCGCCGAGATTCCAGTCATCAACATCGAGACGGTCGACAGTCAGTTCGCATCTGCCTACCTGAGCTTTTCGTCCAAGTTTCTCAAACAGAACGAAATCACGGACTATCTCATGCGCGTCGTGCAGCCGCGCCTTTCCGCCATCGAGGGCGTGCAGCGCGCCGATATCCTCGGCGCACGAACCTTGGCCATGCGTATCTGGTTGAAGGCCGATCGAATGGCTGCCTACGGCTTAAGCCCGAGCCAAGTCCGACAGGCCCTTGCGGCCAACAATACCCTGGCGGCCGTCGGGCAGACCAAGGGGTCGATGGTCCAGGTCAATCTGACGGCCAACACCGGATTGACGTCGGTGCATGAATTCCAGCAACTGGTGGTGCGCGAACATGGTGGTGCGGTGGTTCGTCTCGGCGACGTAGCGGACGTCGTCCTTGGCGCCGAAGACTACGACACCTCCGTCAATTTTACGGGACAGACCGCAGTTTTCATCGGAGTGTGGGCCCTTCCGAATGCGAATTCGCTGGACGTGATCTCCCGCGTCCGTACCGAGATGGGGAATCTGCAAAAGGAGCTGCCCGAGCAAATCAGTGCGGTCATCGCGTACGACGGCACCGACTACATCAAGAATGCTGTTCACGAGGTGGAGCATACGTTGGGCGAGACCTTGCTCATTGTCGTGCTGGTCATCTTCGTCTTTCTTGGCTCCTTGCGGTCGGTTCTGGTTCCCGTCGTGGCCATTCCGGTTTCGCTCATCGGGGCGGTGGCGCTCATGCAGCTTTTCGGGTTTACGGTCAACCTGCTGACCTTGCTGGCCATCGTTCTTTCGGTCGGTCTCGTCGTCGACGATGCCATTGTCGTCGTCGAGAACGTCGAGCGACACCTGAGCGAAGGCATGACGCCACTTGCGGCTGCGCTGGCCGGGGCGCGCGAGCTGGTAGGTCCCATCGTCGCTATGACCATCACCCTCGCGGCGGTCTACACGCCCATCGCTCTGCAGGGCGGCCTTACCGGATCCCTGTTCCGCGAGTTCGCACTCACGCTGGCTGGTGCCGTCACGATCTCCGGCATCGTTGCTCTCACGTTGTCTCCGGTCATGTCGGCCTATCTACTGAAAGCCGGACACCAAGAGCACGGAATGTCAGCGGTCGTCAACCGCGCCTTCGATGCGATCCGGCGTACGTATGCGCGCCACCTCGACACCGCCCTTGGCGCTCGCGGGGCCATCTACACCGCTTGGATTGTCGTCAGCGTGCTTGCCCTTTTGATGTTCGTCATGTCTCCGAAAGAGCTCGCGCCGGCCGAGGACCAGGGAGTGGTTTTCGGCGTGGTCAATACGCCCTCCAATTCTACTCTGGACCAGGTCACCTTCTCGACCCGCGAAGTGAATCGCACGGTGATGCAGATTCCGGAGGCAGGCTTCACCTTCCAGCTGACTTTTCCGTACGGTGGCTTCTGGGGGCTCGGCCTCAAGCCTTGGGAAGAGAGAAAACGTTCGGCCTTCCAGCTCGTTCCCGAGGTGCAAAAGCGGGTGGCAGTTATTCCCGGCATCCAGACCTTCCCCATCCTTCCCCCGGCGCTCCCCGGCGGCGGACAGTTTCCTATCGAGTTCGTCTTGTCGTCGACCGCCGAGAGCTCGGAGATTCTCGGCTTCGCCACGACCTTGCAGCAGAAGGCGGCGACCAGCGGGATGTTCGCCTTTCCGCCGCTCATCGACGTCAAGGTGGACCAGCCCGAATCGCAAATCGAGATCGACCGCGACAAAGTTGCCGAGCTCGGCCTCAATCTGGAAACGGTCGCCGCCGATCTGGCGGCGGACTTGGGAGGCAACTTCGTCAACCGCTTCAGCGTGGCCGGGAGAAGCTACAAAGTCATTCCCCAGCTTCTGCGCGCGGAGCGCATGAATCCGAGCCAATTGAACAACATTTACATTACCGGCTCGAATGGCCAACTCATCGCCCTCGATTCAATCGCCAAGATCCACAATGCCGTCTCGCCGCGCTCACTCAATCGGTTCCAGCAGCTCAACGCGGTCAAGATCAGCGGCGTGGCCATTCGTCCTCTCGACGAGGCGCTGAAATACTTGGAGGGCGAAGCTGCCAAGATCCTGCCGCAAGGATACACCGTCGACTACACGGGTGAATCGCGGCAACTTCGCACGGAGGGAAACAAGTTTCTTCCTGCCTTCATTCTCGCCGTCGTCCTGATCTTCCTGGTGCTGTCGGCGCAGTTCAACAGCTTTCGCGATCCATTCGTCATCTTAGCCGGCTCGGTTCCGCTCGGCATGTTCGGTGCGCTCGCCCTGGCGTTCCTCAAGATGCCGAACCCGAACATGCGCTACTGGACGGACGGCTGGACGACGACCATCAATGTCTACTCCCAGGTCGGCCTCGTGACGTTGGTGGGGCTGGTGGCCAAGAACGGTATTCTGATTGTTCAATTCGCGAACACGCTGCAAACGCAGGGGTTTGCCAAGCTGGATGCGGTCAAGCAGGCGGCCGTGACCCGTCTGCGACCGATTCTAATGACCAGCGTGGCCACTATCTGCGGCCACTTTCCCTTGACCCTCGTGAAAGGCCCCGGCGCCTCTGCCCGCAATAGCATTGGATTGATTCTGGTGGCGGGAATGATTTTGGGCACGGCCTTCACGTTGTTCTTCGTGCCCGCAATCTACGTCCTTCTGGCGCGGGATCACCGCCGGGTTAGCCAGGAAGTGGCTCCAGGGGCCGAAGCGCTGCCGGCGACGGTAGAGGCGGCGTCGTGAGGCGGCTGTTGCTTTGCCTGTCGGCCATCATGTTGGTCGCCTGTCTCGAGATTTTCCCGGCACGCAGCGAGCCCGCCACGCGCGAGATGACGCTGGAGCAGGCCATGGAGAAAGCCCGCCGAGCCAATCGAAGTTTGGTGGCGCTGCGAGCGCATTTGGCCCAAGCGAAGACCAATCTCGACCTGGCGTGGTCAGCCCTGTTCCCCACGGTGGCGGCGCAGGGCAAGTACACGCGCAACAACATCGAGTTTGTCTTTCCGATTGGTCAGCAGTTGGTGACCGTCCAGCCCAAGAACCAGCTGGACGGTGTTGTCAGTTTCACCCTGCCTCTCATCGCACCGCCAGCCTACGTGGCATTGCAGGCCGTGAAAAGCAGCGTGCATGCCTCGGAAGCCGATTTCGAGACGTCGGAAACGACCGTGCTCTTCAGTGTGGCGCAGGCGTTCTATGCTGCCGCGAGCACCGACGAGGTGATGTTGGCGCGTCAGTCGAATATCGAGGTCGCCCGCGCCACGCTCCAATATGCACAAACCCGCCATAAGAACGGCAGCGTGACCAAGGCGGATGTCGACCGGGCCGAGCTGGCGCTGGTTCGGGCAGAGCAGGGCGCTCTGGAAGCGAAGTTCGCCCACGAGCAGGCGTATCGTGCTCTCGCGACTCTCATTCAGTCGGAACGCGACTTCAAGGTTCGGGCAGTTTCGTCCGCAGCAACGCCGGAAGAGACTATCAGTTTGGATTTGGCCTTGCGTCTTCGGCCAGAATTTCGCGCGCTCGAGCTAAGCAGCCAGGCCGCGGACGCGCAGGGGCGGGCGAATGCGTGGCGCTGGGCGCCGACGCTGTCGGCATTCGGGAATGTACGCGTCTTCAATTACGACAATTTTGCTGAGCAACGACATTCTTGGGCGATCGGCGCACAGCTCGATTGGTTGCTCTACGACGGTGGCTCTCGGGATGCTCAGCGCCATCTGGCCAACGCCCAGGCCGAGGAAGCAGCCGCGCAAAGCGCGGTCTTGCGGGATACGATTGGCGACGATTTGTCGAACGGCCGCGATCTCCTCGACACGAAACGGCACGCTCAAGAAGCGGCGGAGCGCTCCGTCGCTCTCGCGCGCGAGACTCTGGCTCTTGTTCGCACTCAATACGAAGCCGGGAGTGCTGCACAGATTGACCTGTTGCAAGCGCAGGATGGATTGGTCGCTGCGGAAGAGACGCTGGCCCAGGCTCACTTCGAGGTGGCGCTCGCCGACCTCACGCTCCGGCGAGCCGCCGGGACGTTTCCGGGGCCCGGCCGCTCCTAAATACACTCACTACTTGAGCACTTCGACGACCAGGTCGTCGAAGGCGACTTCCCCATCGTAAAAGACGCCAAAGCCCACGCGGCCGGGTGTGGATAAAAGTTGGCTTGTGCCACCATCCACGCCGGTTGCAATTGGAGTGTCATCGTAGATCGTCTTGCCGTCGACCGCGACGGTCAGTTTCTGCCCGACCAATTGAACATCGACCTCGATGGGTTGGTAGTCGTACTGAGGAATTGGAATAGCGCCGGGAAGGACGAAGAGGGTTTGGTTGCAGCTGGAGAGCGTGGAAATGATGAAATCGCCGCCGAGCTGTTGACCGTCGATGTAGTAGGAACGGAAGTTCAGCTCGATGCGGTCGCCCGAGGGTTGCGCGCGAAGGACGAGCACCTTATCGGGCCGGGTCATCGACGTCATCCATGCATGCACGCGCACGTTGGCTGCGGACGGCGTGCTCAGGACTGAGGTGGTCATCGCGGTTCCGTTGAAGGGGCCGCCGGGGCAAGTGACCTGCCCACCGGTTGGGCCGATTCCATGATAGCTGCCGCCAATGACCGACCAAGTTCCCGCCTCGGGACTGAAATTGCTCGCTTGGCTCGGATCGCTGAAATCGAAACAAAGGCGCTGGGACACATCGGATGCTACGGCACCCAGACTGCTACAGGTGAACGTGGACTGTGGCACGCCCGCAGCGTCTACAGCCAAGCCATCCATGGTCGTCAAATCGACGGACTGAGCGTCGGCGCGGCTGTCGCTATTGGGGGTGGCGTCGCGCCCAGCGGTGTCAGAGCCGGCGGCGTCAGGTCCAGCGACGTCGACAAGAGGGCCGAGCGTGTCGACTGGACCGGCGTCGGCGTCCTGCTTGGGAGCGGCGTCGCTCAGCGGCGCTTCCGCCGCAAGGGAATCAGGAACGTTCGCAGCATCCGGCAAGGGATTGCTGGCAGCATCTCTTGCATCGACCGAAGCATCGGCAGCTGGCTGGCTGCTGCTTCCACCGCAGGCCGCCAGAAGGCAAGCCACAAGAAGGCCAATCGGACGCGGAGTCTTCGACGATTTCATAGCTATCTCCCCAAAGGTATGGACGATGTCCTTGCGTGCTCGACCGAGTCTAAGCACCTTTCGAGCCAACGGGCAAACTGCCCGTCAGATGCAGGATCTGGGGCTGATCCGCAGGACGGATCGCCAACTCGAGGGCAGCGCTTCTCGGAACGCCCCGCCGAAGCGTAACGATCGCGTAGCGCCGGGCGCCGAGCGAAGCATTGGTCAGTCGCGTCGGCGGTTGCCGAAGATGCGCAAGAGCATGAGGAAGAGATTGATGAAGTCGAGGTACAGAACCAGCGCGCCTTGCAGAGCCAGCTTGGTGTGCGCCTCGCCGTCGCCCGCTTGCGCACCCAGCGCCTTGAGCTTGGCGGTGTCGTAGGCCGTGAGGCCCGTGAAGACGATGACTCCCGCGAAAGTCGTCAGCCAGTAGAGCATCGGACTGCCTAGGAAGATGTTCACGATGGACCCGAGGATGATTCCCCAAAGGCCCATCATGCAAAAGCTGCCGATGCTGGACAGGTCGCGCTTGGTGGTCGCGCCGTAGATCGAGAGGCCCGCAAACATGCCACCGGTTACGACGAAGGTGCCACCGATCGAGCCAGCGGTGTAGCGCAGAAAAATGACCGAGAAGGTAACGCCACTTAGCGCCGCGTAGCCGAAGAACATGGCGGCGGCCGTGCTGGCGCTGACCCTCGCCGCTATCGGCGCGAAGGCTACGACCAAGAGCAGCTCGGCGATGAGAAGTGCGGGAAAGACCAGCGCATTGCCATACACCACGGCCAGCACGCTGGGACTCGATGCGACGAACAAGGCCACCAAGCCCGTCGTCCCGAGCCCGAGGCTCATGAACAAGTGAACCCTTTGGAGGAAGGTGCGGGACGCCTCGCCGGTCAGCGCTCCGAAGCTCGTCCTAGGCGTGCCGACTCTTGCTGGATTGGTTCCTACCCATGCCATAGCGACTCCTTACCACTCCATTGGCGGGAATCCAGTTTGCTGTCGATGAACGACACGTGAACCCCAAGGGAGACGTTCGCCTCGCGTTGACCACCTCTGTCCGCGCGACGCCAGGGAGCATCGGCATTGGATAGGGTGCCAAGTCCCGAACTACTCGACGTCTCTGTCAGAGCGATGAGATCGACCCTGGATGCGGATGAGCAGGCCCTTGTGGACGCGGCGGACGGTGATGGCGGAAGCGGAGGCTTCCAATGGTTGTCCTTTCGCGACAAATAGGATTGACAGCTAGCGTTTTTTTTTCTAGCGTCATGCCGGCAATGTTGCCAACGCTGAGAACGGGATGGGTTCTGCCTGACGGGTTGACGAATTCATCGAGGAGGGCAATGTGAGACGTTCATTTGTGTTGTGGCAATTCCTTTGCACCTGCAGTCTTGGACTGTCGGCGGTTGGCTGCTCCAGCGATCCCAACGCCTCTACGCAAGACGCAAGCGGTGTTTTTGACGGCTCGTGCACAACCTCTAACTCCACTGGCTGGACCTTCTGCTGGGAAGATTACAAAAACAGCCCAGCGTGGATGCAACAGCAGTGTCTAGTCTCGAACACCGACCTCGTTACAGCTGTCTACTCGACGGACCACTGCTCGACTTCGGGGCTGGGCGGCAAGTGCACCCCACCTTGGGGCTGGGTGCAATTTTACTATCTCCGGGGCGAATCCAGCTTGATCGCGGTGTCCGATTCTTGCAGGAGTTCCGGCGGAACATGGAGCACTCCCCCCTGATTGTGTGCCATCGAGATCCTCAAGGCGACGGCAGTCGAGAACGGGACGGCGCTCGGTAGCGCGGAGGCAGATTCGAGCTGCTCGACTGCGCTTTTCTAGCCCAACGCTATCACCGACTGCCGAGCGGCAGTCGCCACTCGACGCTGGCGGATAGGATGTAGACGCGGGTGTCGTAGATCCCCGGCAGCTCGAGGGTTCCGGTCTGCTCGATCCTGTCCATCCAGGCGTAGAAGAAAGCAGCGTTCACGGCAAGGTTGTAGCCGATCGCGTAGCCGACGCCGGCGGAGGCTGCCCAGGTGTTGGCGTCGGGCAGGGTGGGCGAGTAGTACCTCACGTCCAGGCCCGAAATGTCTCGCAGGGCGCCCACGCGAAGCGCGAGTCGCTCGCGCAACGTGTATTCGGCGCCGAGCCGGAAAGTGTAACCGTTGCTGTAGTTTCGTGTGACGGTGATGGTGGTGCCTTTGTCGCCTTGGAAGACGTCCTGCCCATACACGGAGTAACGATTGAACGTATAGGTGCCGGTGAGGAGAAGCTGTTTCACCACGCGGTAGGCGACGCCGACGTTGAGCGTGTTCGGATAGGTGAGCTCGTGGGTCACGCCCTGGTCTACCGGAGCGGCCGCGGTTCCTGGCTGAAGCAGGCTGTCAGGCACGACGAAGTGAGCATTGCCGGTGAGGTTCATTCGGACCTTGTGCTTGTAGTCGATGCCAATGGTCAGCGGCAGTCGAGCAGTTGGCTTGAATTCGCCCGAGGCCTGAAATCCGAAGCCACCGCCGCTCGCGGAAACTTCACCGTAGCCATCGGGAGAAGGCTGAATCCCTTGCTTCAAGTATTCGGTCGCATAGATGTAGTTGAGGCCGCCGCCGATGCGGATTTGTGGAATCAGCTCGTAGGCGACATTCCCATAGAAGCCGTACAGTCTTCGGTTTACCGTGATGATACGGCCGCGACCGCTCCAGTCGTCCGGCCAGTACATGTTGCCACCGGCTGGGATGTTCATTCCCAGGCCGACGCCAGCGCCGTGGCCAGCCAGGGTCGTTCCGTAGGACGCAAACAGCGACAGAGGATAGGCGGGATGAAACTTGGTGCTGGCGTCGGGCGAGCCGGCCATCGAGCTTCCGTCCGGCGCCTTCCATGTCGTGTGCAACTCCAAGAGTCCGCCGGTCAGGCTCAGGTCGAGCCCTTCCATGCGAGACAGGGCCGCGGGCAAGGCGTAGGTCGCAGCCGCATCGCTTTGAGCGGCGACGGCCGCGCCCGACATGGCGAGGTCGCGGGGATTGACGTTGGGCACGTCGTAGCCGTTGGCGAGGGCGGCAGTGGGGAACGCGAGCAACGCGAAAGAGGCGAGGAAAATCGTCGTGCGCATCATAGGTCCTCGTTACGGCAGCGCGAAGGTGGACGCGTTCGTGGTCAGATCGAAAAGGAAGCTCGCCGCATCGGCGCGGATCTGGTCGCCCTGAGGCGCGGCACTGAAGGTGTCGGCGAGCGCGCCGTGGTCCACGCACTGACTGGCTGTGCTGGTCGAGCTGTAGAGCGTGCTCGGAACTCCTGCAAGATGCAGCAGCAAATCACCGTAGGGTAACGGCACACCGCCGACCACGGTCGTCGCGTTCGGCACGACTTGGTCGCAGGTGGCGAGTTGACCGTAGGCGGACGTGCTCGCGTGGGCAGCTGCTCCGAGCGCGGCGCCAAGTGGGCTCGCCAGCTTGGTGAGCACGTACGGGGCGTAGTTGATGGGATCCGCCGGATCGAGGATCCATTTGGCCACGATCAGTGTTTGCAGATAGGCGGCGGCGACCGCGAGGTCGGTTTGCACGTTGCTCCGGTCAATGCCCATCGATGCGAACAGGGCGTCCCCCTCGGCTGCGAAAGCCGGAGAGGTGGTGAAGACATCGACCAGCGTTCCCCCCGGCGCGTTCAGAACGCCGCGGGAGAAGCGCGGATTGGTGGCCAAAATCGACGTCCCAATAATTCCACCGAGTGAAAGCCCTTCGAAGTACACCGCCGCGGGATTGATGACGATGCCCTTGGCGAGCAGCGCCTCCGCTACCGCATTCGAGGTGGGTTGGGGAAACGGAGTTGGCGGCCGCGCCAGGGCGAGCACCAAGGCGGCGTGGTCGAGCACGTCTTGGCGGAGCCCATCGCGCAGCCGGAAGAAGTTGGACGAGATGAAGTAATTGCCCGACGCCACGGTGGTGAGCTTGGTGTCCACCGTATTGCCCTTGAGATGGCCCGTGGTGCAGGTACCGGGCGGAATCGCGTCGCCTTGCCCCGCCTTGGTCGGGTCCGGAGTACACACGCCGTCGTCGGCGCCGGTCGTAGTGCAATCCGAGCTCTTCGCGCAGAACGCGCGGTCGCCGTGGTACGGAGCATCGATGGCGGCCACCACGAAACCTCGCGCTGCCAGAGAATCGGACATGGCGAGTGTCTGGAGCCGCCCGCCGCCGAGACCGTGGTGGGCAATCACCAGCGGCAGCGGACACGGTGTTGTCGCGCTGCAGGTGGCCGGCACCTGCGGGAGCGTGACTAACGCCGGGATGGCAATCGGCGTCCATTGGGTCGTGTCTGGGTTGAGCGCGCCCGTCGCCGGTTGGATGGGATTGAGCGTGACGACGCTCGCGGCGAGAAAGGAATCGACGTGGGCGAAGACGGAGGTGCCAGCCGGCGGAAGACCCAGGGTCGCTGGATCGAAAGGCGTCGCGCTCGCGGCATTGAAGGCCACGCTCTTGTCCGGGGCCGCGTAGGGCAGGGCGGACAGGTTGACGGAATCGTCGGTCACCGTCTGCGTCTGCACCGTGTAGGCCATCACCACGTTGTCTTGGGTCAGCGACGTTCCCGTGAGCGGACCGATGGCAGCGAGTACGGGCGCCAGGCTCGTTCGCAGGGCCAGCAGCGCAGCGGCATCTGCGTCCGAGACGCCCGCGATGGCAGAGTGGCCATTCGCCATCGGAGAGCTCTTGAAGCCGAAGAGAATGTTGCCGAGCGTGCTGCGCCGAAGGCTGTTGCCAGCCAGATCTTTCACACCGTCGGTGATGACCACTAGGTAATTCGCTTTCTGCTTGAGCGGCGGCAGGTACAGGATACCCGCGGCGGTTGGAGTTGGCACCGCCACGCCGGGCTGGAGCCCAATCGCGGTCGTGACCGAGAGGCTCTTGGCGCCGATCGTGATCGTCCTCGTCAGCGCTGGCGGCTCCAAGAGGTACTCGGCCGAGCCGGGCGTTCCCGCGGCGAGCGCGGCTTGCACGTCCACCATCTTGCGCGGCTGCCCGGCTTGATCGGGCAGCTCGAAAAGAAACACAGTGCCGCTATTGACGGTGTCGGCTTGCACCGGCCCGCTCAGCGCCGCCAGCATCATGCCCGTGGTCGAGAATCCGTCGAGCGTCGCTAGGCCAGCCGCAGCCGCACCGAACGCAGGAAGGTTCTTCACGTAAAAGCGCGTGCCGCTGGTACTCGGAACTGGGCGGGCGCCGTCGAGCAGAAAATTGGAAGGAAGCGGCACCTGGCCCGAGATCGCATCGGTAAGCGGTGTGACGGCCGCAGGCGCGATGGAAAACGTGGCGATGCTGGCGACTTCGTCGTGCGGAAAAACGGCGTCGATGGCCGCATAGGCGGAGCTTGCGACGGGGGCGGCGGCGGTGCAGGCGGGCGCCTGGGCGGAAAGTCCGGTGCAGGGCGCCCACACGTTCACGCCGACAGCGACTGGGATGGTTGCCCAGGCGACCGGTTGCCAAAGCACACTGCGCACCTGTTCCAGCTGACTTGCCTGATCGGCGCTAAGGCCGCCCGGCGGTTGGTTGTCGGGCAGAGCGAGATTCTTGTTCGGCAGCGTGAGGGCAATCGCGAGATCGGGTGCGATGGCGAGGCCGTCGGTGCTCTTGAGACCATCGGCACCGCCGCGCACAGCGAACACGTAGCGACCCGGGGCGAGCCGACGGCTGCCGGAAGCATCCGCCTTGGCAAGCAGCGTAAGGGCACCTGCCGTCTGCGGTGCTTGTGCTTCGATCGCAATCCGGAGGGGCGGGGTTACGTCGATCTTCAGCAGGACGGCACTCTCTACCGAGAGCGTAGCGACATCGATACTGGGGGCATCGGCGGGCACGTATTGGTTCGAAGCGGCGTCCCAGGTAAGAGCAGAAAGAGGAACGGTCAGGGTCGGCGCCTGGTCGCTGGGAAATCCGCCCTGGGCAATGAAAGAGGTCAACAACTCCTTTTGCATGCCATCCGCGAGCGGCGGATTGGCGATGGGGTTCGCCGCCGCCATGGCCAGGTCATTGGGCGTCGGAATGGCCGGCGCGGCGAAGGTTGCCAGCACGATTTTCGGCGTGGGTGCGGCCTGCCTCACATCTGGCTGGCATGCTGGAACAAACAAGCATGCCGCGAGGGTCAGATACTCCTTGCGGCCGAATTTCATGCTACCTCCGTGGAAATGCTTCGGGCTAGTGACGTCGTCTCTCAGGGCCCGCTGGTATAGGAAGCGAAATTCGCCGAAAAGGGTTCAGAAAAGGACTGGCGGCGTCGGGTTTGGCGGCGAGCATCCACGCGGTTGTGGGACTCGGCCGTATTCGCCCTACACATGCTAGAGTTTCACCCCAAATGCAGAAGGCAGCAAGACCGGGTTCGGCGCGCAAGTTGTCTGTAGCCTTGTATATCTTGGTAGGAATTCACGGCATCGTCCGCCAAGCCGATGCAGACGACGAGGCGACGGAGCGGGCGCGCAAGCACTTCGTTCAGGCGCAAAAGGCGTACGACCTCGGCAACTGGGACGAAGCTGCTCGCGAGTTTTCCTGGGCCTACGAGCTGCGCCCGGATCCCATCTTCCTCTACAACATGGCGCAGGCCTATCGGCGCGGCGGCAACTTGCAGCGTGCTATCGACTTGTACAAGAACTATCTTCTCAAGGATCCCAACAGCCCGCAGCGCGCCGATGTCGAGCA
>CAZTTW010000027.1:0-14354 GCA_964616265.1 uncultured Myxococcales bacterium
ATCTGAATGATGATTAAGGTGTAGTCATTGTGATTGTCGTACATGCCGTAGGCACCGGCTCGGCCAGAACCTTCATAGCCGCCCCAGGCAGGCACCGCGTAGATGCCGTAGCCGACAACGAAGAGGGACCCTAGAAGTGTGCCCCAGACGTATCTACGAAGTGCCCTCTCGTCCCCCACCAGCAAAATCGAGACCACGACGAAGAGCAAGAACACGTACCAGAAGCCGAGCTCGCCCAAGATAGAGCCTATACCTCCCTTGTGAACCGAGAGTGCTTGGGCAATGACGAAGAGGACCAGCCAGAAAATCTGTTTGCTTCGCCAGGCTTCTCGGCGATCGTAAGCTGAGGTCCCTCGCAGTCCCAGGACGAGGGCTAGCGCAGACAATACGAGCATGGGTCGCAACGATGTCAGCTCGGGCCACAGGATTCCGGGCTGCAAGAAGTTCAAAAAGGGGTAGAGGAAGGTCATCGGGGATGGGATGCCTCAGTTCCGACAATGTGGCCAAGTGCTCGCAAGCAGGCATTGTCGATGCTGCGCCCCGACGGTTTGCCCGTCAACTTAGAGCCATGGGCACAGTGAACTCCCGGCCGACGCGTGCGCAAATCCCGGCGGAGCGAACGCCCCTACTCTTCCACGTTCCAATGGTTGTGCTTGTACCGCGAGTTGTCTTTGCCCTTCACATAGCAGATTCCCTTCGCAGTCTCGGCGATGATCTCCTCTCGGAGCGCGAGAGGGAGGTCGTCCCGACGAATATCGCGGTAAAGGAAGGTCTTGGCGCTCGCAATCGCCTCTTTCTGACTTGCGATGTATTCGTCGAGCTTGGCGTAGAATCGAGCTGGAACCCCTGCGATGCAGGAGTTTGGCGGTATGTCCTTGTTCACGACCGAGCCAGACGCGACGAGCACGTTCGGTCCGATGGTCACGCCGGGAAGGATGGAGCAGTGCTCGCCGATGAAGACGTTGTCTAGGATGTTGACCCGGCCGAGGCGAGCGTAGCCTCCAGTGAACTTGTACGGAGTATCATCATGGGCGTGGATCCGGGTGCCCGTTGCGATGGCGCAATTGTTCCCGATGCTGATCAAGTAGGGATATCCGCTGTCAAAGGATACATTCTCTTCGAGAACGACATTCTTTCCCAGCTTCAGGCCACGCTTGATCAAACCCTTGATGTGCTCGGTGTACTCGAAGTCGACAACCTCGTCGGCCTTGAGAACTTCATACTTCCTTCGAAGGCTCCGTAACACACGAAGTGCAATGGCCGCACTCTTGAATTTAGGCCTAATCATGGTGACAGGGTAGCGCAGCACAGACTCCAAAAACAGGGCCTGCGATGACAAAAATGCGGCCTGTGGCCTTGCGATCCGCGCCGGTGGTCCACTTGACCGATAGCACTTCGATTCAGCCGGGAGGTGTTGGGTATGCCGAAAGGGTATGCGCGCGACGCAAGAACGACCCGGCTTGCAAGCGCGAGAGAGGGCTGGTACACCTCCACCGTGCGACCTTTCGACGCGACCGGAAGTGGGCAGGACGGCGCCAGTGCGGCCACCGTGCCTGGCGTTCGCTCTCTTCGCGCCAAGAGTTCGGCCGCCGACGGCCTCGAGGCGTACTGACGGAGTCGGCCAAGCCCATGAAGAATGCGTTCACGATCGACGTGGAGGACTATTTTCAGGTCTCTGCCTTCGAGGGAGTGGTTGACCGCAAGCAGTGGATCGACAGACCTTCGCGCGTCGAGAACAACACCCGACGCCTGCTCGACCTGGTGGAGCGCCACCACACCAAGGCGACCTGCTTCGTGCTTGGCTGGATTGCCGAACGGCACCCGAACCTCGTCCGCGAAATCGACCGGCGTGGCCATGATGTTGCTTGCCATGGCTATTCCCATCGCCTCATCTACAACCAGACCCCGGCCGAGTACGCAGAGGAAACGCGGCGAGCCAAGGACGTGCTCGAGCAACTAATCGGCCGCCCCGTACGCGGCTATCGCGCGGCTAGTTATTCGATCACCAAGCGATCGCTCTGGGCACTCGACACGCTGATTGAGCTCGGGTTCGAGTACGACTCGAGCATATTTCCGGTGCGACACGATCGCTACGGCATTCCCGACGCACCTCGATCGCCCCATATCATCGAGCGAGAGGTCGGCTCGATCGTCGAGTTTCCGATCTCAACGCTGGACCTGGCCGGATTCAACCTTCCCGTGGGTGGCGGCGGATACTTTCGCATCTTTCCCTATTGGCTCAGCGCCGGGGCGATCGCCCGCCTGAATCGGCGCGAGCAACTGCCGGCCATGTTCTACGTTCATCCGTGGGAGATCGATCCAGAGCAGCCGCGTATTCAGGCGCGCCTGCTTTCGCGGTTCCGTCACTATTACCACCTCGAGAAGTGCGAAGGTCGCCTCGATCGGCTCTTGACGTCGACGCCTTTCACAGACGTCGAGACCGTTCTGGCCGCCTACCGCCAACAGCACGAGCTCTCCCGCATGAGCTACGGTGCGGCTGGTGTCGCTCGGATTGCCAGCTCGAGCGCGGCCCCGTCGTGACCCGGAAGATCCACATTCAGCACGTGGTGCTAAGCCTGATGCCCGGGGGCCTTGAGAATGGCGTCGTCAACGTCATCAACGGGCTGGACAGTGACCGTTTTCGCTCCTCAGTGACCTGTCTTCAGGAGGCTGGCCCTTTCGCCGCGCGTATTCGTTCCCCGGACGTCGCTATCCACACGCTCGGCCTTCGCGGCGGCAACAACATCCGACTGCCGCTGCGACTGGCTGGCCTCTTTCGACGCACGAACACCGACGTCGTTCACACCCGCAACGCCGAGGCCTTCTTCTACGGCTTCCTCGGAGCCAAGCTCGCACGAGTGCCTGCCCTGATCCACAGCGAGCACGGCCGCGTGCTGCCCGACTCCCCGCGACGCATGACTGTGCAGCGGTGGTTCCTCAGCTTCACCGACGGCGCCTTCGCGGTGTCCGACCGGCTCCGCCGCGACCTAGTCCATCACCTACGCGTCCCTGAGCGACGGTTCGAGGTCATCTACAACGGCGTGGACGAGGGGCGGATCGCCAACGCCGATCGCTCGAGAGCGCGCCAATCGCTCGGTGCGACCGACGGAGAAATTGTCATCGGCAGCGTGGGGCGGTTGGTCCCCGTGAAGAACTACGCGCTCCTCCTGCGCGGGTTCAGCCGCGTGGCCGGACCTGTTCGCCTTGTGCTGATTGGAGAGGGTCCCGAGCGCGCCAGCCTCGAGGCCCTTGCGGCCACCACCGGCATCGCTGCGCGAACGCACCTGCTGGGACACCGGGAGGACGTCGCCGAGCTCTTGGTGGGCCTCGATATCTTCGTATTGCCTTCCTTCAGCGAGGGGATGTCGAACACCGTGCTGGAAGCGATGGCCGCCGGCGTGCCGATCGTCGCCAGCAACGTGGGCGGCAACAGCGAGATCATTCAGGACGGCCTGAGCGGCCTGTTGTTCGAGAGCGAGAACGAACCGGAGCTGACGGACCGACTCGTGCGCCTCATCGGTGACCCGGAACTTCGTGCGCAGCTCGGACGGGCCGGCCAAGAGCGGGTCATGCGCGAGTTCAGCATGGGAGCGATGATTCGAAAGTACGAGGCCCTCTACGAACGCGTCGCCCGCCGGGAGCGGAGGATCCGCGTGGCTGAAGGGAAACCCACGGGACAAGTTGCTCGGTGACCTACCATTTGCCCAGTCGGGTTTCCGCCGGATTTGCGACAAGGACACCTCCCGGGAAAAAGTGGAAGCTTGTTCTGCGCACGCCGTACGTTCGTGCTAAAGACCGCGCTCGGAGCAGGAAAAGGGCCCCTTGTCCGTGGAGCAGGAACAGCCACCCACTCACACTGATCGCGTAGACGCCCTTGCGGCGGAGTTGGCCGCCGTGCGACGAGCCCTGTACGCACTCGTCGAATGCTTGGTCTGGGCCGGGTTCGCAACCCCCATGCTCGCGTTCATTCTGATCGCGCATCTTCCTGGAGGCCTGGTCTGGGGCAGGGTCTTTGATGCTCTGCACGCAGTCCTGTCAGGTGCGGTCGCACTGGTGGTCCTGCGTCTTTCCCGTCGACTCTTCCAGCCTGTCTTCCGTGGGCCACTCGTGCACTATGCCATCGCGGTTCTGCTCGTCAGCGTCTTGGGAGCGGGCATCGAAATCACACAGAGGTTCACGCACGGCGACCCGTCGCTAAAGGATTTCGCACGAGACATTCTCGGGGCTCTCGCAGCACTCGCCTGCGCCGTGACCCTCGACCGCACACAGGTTTGGTCTAGAGGACCGTGGGTACGATGGGCCCTGCGCCTTGGAGCAGTTGCCATTCTTTCTTGTGTGGTCTACCCGGTGGTTCGCATCGAATGCCAAGTACGCGAGCGCGCGGCCATGCTTCCGCGACTGGCAGACTTCGAGTCCGACTCCGAGGCACCATTCGTCTACGCTGACCTCGGAGCAACGCTCGCTCGGATTGAGCCTCCGGCGGGATTTCTTCTCGCCAAGGGACACGCGGGAAGGGTGACGTTTCCTGCCGAAAAGGAATACCCCAAGCTTGAAATATCGGCGGATGGCGACTGGTCCAAGGCACGCGATCTGGTGTTCGACGTCTATTCCGACTCGCCGTCGATGGTAAGGCTCTCGGTGCGAATAGACGACCAGCGCGACCGGCGCTTCAACACACGCGTGACGATTCCTCCGGGGCAGTCCACCCAGCATATCCTCACTGAAGACATCCGCAGCACAGCGGAGAATGCCGAGCTGGATCTGGCTCATATGAAGGCGATTCTGTTTTTCCTCCCTCAACCCAAGGTAACCACGGTTCTAACGTTCGACTCCGTTCGTCTCGAGCCGTAGCACCGGGTGTCCTCGCCGAGCCGATTGCGTTCGAGGTACACGGTCGTGCGGTAAGAGCGCAAGGCTGGTTAAGCGCGGCCATCCGTCGTAGATTCGCCGGGCTCCGTCGGCAAGGTCGGCGTGTCGGCGAAGTCCGCACCATCCACTACGCCCCATCTATCCAGTCAGTGCCCAGACCAACGCCGGAACGAGCGGCTCAGACCCCTCGGAAAAAGCAAGAGCGACCGCCCACTGCCGAGACAACCGCGTCGTGCGTGAAAGACGGGCTGCGAACCGACGAAATCTCCAGTTTTCACACCAAGCGCGTATCTCGTCTGTAGAATATCGTCATGGACAACGACTCCCAGAATGTTCTTGCCGCACTCGACGCCGGCAAGGCGGACTTCATGGGCTACGAGTTTCTCGTGGCGCGCGGAGTGATCGTGCCACGACCCGTGACGGCGGTGGTGATCAAAGCTTGCCTCTCGCTTCTGGATCCGGCGGGCACGTATCTCTTCGTGGATGTCGGCTGCGGCGCGGGTCAGCTCGGCATCGTGCTCGCCCACAAGTTTCCGAATTCTCGCGTTGTATGCCTGGATATCTCCGAGGACTGTGTTCGTCTCACCCAGCGGAACATCGACAAGCACGGTCTCGCTGCTCGCGCAAGCGTAAGACTAAGCGACATGTTCGCGGCCGTGCAGGATCTGGCCGGTCAGGTCGACGTTGTTATCAGTTCTCCTCCGTTCATTTCGTCCGGAAGACTCGCCAAGGACAGAGCCCATCTGCTCGACCTTGAACCTCGCGCGGCATTTGACGCGGGTCCCTTCGGCATTTCGATTCACCAGCGGCTCGTCAAAGAGAGCAAGGCCGTGATGCGCGCCCATGCGAGTTGGCTCGTGGTTGATCTCGGAGAAGGACAGCAAGAGCAAATTCGACGCCTTCTGCAACGTGCTGGTGGCTATGACCAAATCACCGAGTTTCGTGAGCCAACCAATCAGTATGTTTCTTGTTTGGCAGCACGATTGAGCTGAACCATCGCCCAATCCCGAGAGACTCCCAATCAGCGTGCGGTTTCGGAGGGTGACAACCGAGCGGCTTCGATCTGGCGCTGCAGGCTTGCGCTATCGACGTACGCGTCCTTGCGAGCGATCAGGTTCCCCGCCATCGGCATGATATCTACTCCGCTCCAAGTCAATACCCTTCCCGTTGGAACCGCCAGGCCCTGGCGCGTTGGAATGGGGACCGTGTGTGTGGCCTGCGCCGTCCACTCCTGCACGACTAAACCCGGATACGCGTACATGCGCCGAATGGTGAACGCCAAATCCGGGAATAGGCGGAAGTAGCGCGCGATCATGCGCCGAATCGCCGAGTGGCCAGCCGCAAGCTCGGCTGTCGCGTGGCTCTCAAATACAGAATCGAAGGTGTGGCAGGCAATGATCGCCTCCAGATCGTGCTGGTTCCAGGCCAAGTCGTAGGCCTCGATGATTGCGCGCAGACCCCGTTCTTGAGGGGATGTCTCGGGCACCAATCGAGTCTAACACGGCGGCATTACCCGAAACAGGACCGCGGGAGGTGGGAAGGCTATCGAGATGGTACTCGGAGAGATAAGCTGACTGTCCCGGTCTTGCCGCGCCTCGCGTCAGATGCTAAACAGATGCCATGGTCCAGGCGAAATGGGAAGGGAATGCCATGTTCTCGAAGGATGCGCTCGCCATCGACGCGGGGGCGGTCGTTGCGGAAGTGACAGAAGCGATCCGGGCCCAGGTCATGGGCACGCTCAAGCGCCGTGGCATGGTGGTTGGACTGTCGGGTGGTATCGACAGTTCGGTGGTCGCTGCCTTGGCGACTCGGGCGCTTGGCAAGGAACGCGTGCTGGGCATTTTCATGCCTGAACGTGATAGCTCCGACGATGCCGTACGCCTCGGAAAACTGCTTGCGGACCATCTAGGTATTCAAACGGTTCTCGAAAATATCGGCCCGGGCCTGAAGGCGCTCGGTTGCTACGATCGGCAGAACGAGGCTATTCGCAAGGTCGCGCCGAGCTACGGCGAAGGCTGGAAGTGCAAGCTCACGTTGCCTTCGGTCATCGACAGCGATCGAATCAATGTTTTTCTTCTCACCACCCAGGCTCCCGATGGCACGGAAACGACGTCGCGAATGCCAGCCGACGCCTACCTTCAGCTCGTCGCAGCCACGAACTACAAGCAGCGCGTGCGCAAGTTGACGGAATACTATCACGCGGATCGGCTCCACTACGCGGTCGCTGGCACGCCCAACCGTCTCGAGTACGATCAAGGATTCTTCGTCAAGCAGGGCGACGGCGCGGCAGACGTCAAGCCGATCGCACACCTGTATAAGACTCAGGTCTACGCACTCGCCGAGAGTCTTGGCGTCCCTGATGAAATCCGCGCCCGTCCGCCTACGACCGATACGTTTTCGATGCCGCAGACGCAGGAGGAATTCTACTTTGCCCTGCCCTACGATCGCATGGATCTCTGCCTGTACGCCTACAACCATGGCGTTCCCAGCGCTGAGGTTGCGCGCGCGCTTGGCCTGCAAGTCGAGCAGGTCGATCGCGTTTTCAAGGACATCGTGCAAAAGCGACGAACCACGTCCTATCTGCACGCTCGCCCCCTCCTGGTTCAGCCGGTACCCGAGGTCTAGCGTAGGGCAGCGAGCGCCGTTGCCGATGGTAGAACATGAAGAAGGATAAGGGACAGTTTCAGTCTCCAATCCGTCCTAGAGGACCCAAACGTTAGGCGGCCCACGTGTGCGGAATCGCTGGAGTCCTGTCACTACAATCCGAACCGCCCAGCGTGGAGCAGCTGGGCGCCATGGCAGCCTCGCTCTCCCACCGAGGCCCTGACGAATTCGGTGTCTATCGCGACGCGAACGCGGGGCTAGCACACGCCCGGCTTTCGATTATCGACCTCTCCACCGGACAGCAACCCCTTTGCAACGAGGACGGCAACCTGTGGGTGGTGTTCAACGGCGAGATCTTCAATTACCTGGAGTTGCGGTCCGAGCTGCTTGCGCTCGGTCATGTGTTTCGCACTCAAAGCGACACCGAGGTCATCGTTCACGCGTTTGAGGCTTGGGGCGAAGGGGCGTTCACTCGCTTCAACGGCCAGTACGCGATCGCGCTCTGGCACAGCCAAACCAAGACGCTAACGCTGGTCCGCGACCGGGTAGGCGTCCGGCCACTCTATTTCATGGAGCACCATGGTCGTGTCTACTTCGCCAGCGAGATCAAAGCGATCTTCGCCGCCGACGCCGCCTTGCCGCGCGAACTCGATCCGGTTGGCATCGACGAGACCTTCACGTTCTGGTCCAGCCTCGCGCCCCGGTCTGTGTTCAAGGGCGTGCTCGAGTTGCCACCCGGGTGCGTGCGCGTCTACTCGCCAAGCGGCGTCGACCAACACCCGTTCTGGCAGCCGAGCTATCCGGTAGGTGATCAAGGCCGCTTTTCTGGCACCCTCGAAGAGGCAGAAACGGCGGTGCTGGAGTCTCTCCAGCGCGCCACGGAGCTGCGCATGCTACGCGCTGATGTACCCGTGGGAAGCTATCTTTCCGGCGGGCTCGACAGCTCGCTCGTCGCCGCCCTTGGGCTGCGCGCCAAGGGCGAACGATTTCGCACGTTCTCGTTGCGCTTCGAAGAAGCCGAGTACGACGAGACCGGATTTCAGCGGGAGATGCAGAGGTTCATCGGCAGCGATCATGCCGAGGTCGTCGTTTCGCAAGGTGACATCGCCAAGGTCTTTCCCGAGGTGATTGAACACACCGAGCGTCCCATCCTGCGTACCGCGCCTGCCCCCATGTTCCTGCTATCGCGCCTGGTGCGAGCCTCGGGAATCAAGGTTGTGCTGACCGGCGAGGGCGCGGACGAGATGTTCGCCGGGTACGACATTTTCCGCGAAGCCAAGGTGCGCCGCTTCTGGGCGCGCCAGCCGAGCTCGGAAAGCAGACCGCGGCTTCTCGAGCGGCTCTATCCGTACCTGGCGCGCTCGCCCGTCGCCCAGCAAGCCATGGCCCGCAAGTTCTTTGGCCGGGGCTTGGAACGGGCACATCTGCCTGGCTTTTCTCACGAACCGCGCTGGCAGGGCGCAGCGGCGCTCAAGCGCTTATTCTCCAAGCAGCAGCAGCAGCACACGCAAGACATCTCCGTGATCGACGAGTTGCTCGCCAGGCTGCCTCCCGACTTTTCGCGTTGGACCTCTCTCGCGCAGGACCAGTATCTCGAAGTCCGCACGCTGTTACCCGGGTACATCCTGTCATCGCAGGGAGACCGCATGTTGATGGCCAACTCGGTGGAAGGTCGTTTCCCGTTTCTCGATGCCGAGGTCATGCGCTTGGCGGCATCCTTGCCCGATTCGTACAAGTTGAAAGTCCTCGATGAAAAGCACATCTTGAAACGCATCAGTCGAGGTCTGGTTCCACCGTCGATCCTTGCACGCAAGAAGCAGCCCTATCGAGCGCCGGACGCGGCTTGTTTCGTGGCCGCTGACGCCCCTGCATGGGTCGGCGACGTGACGTCCACCGCCAGTGTGGCCGCAGCAGGAGTATTTGACCCCAAGGCTGCGGCGCAGCTTCTCCAGAAATGCCGCAGCCGGCAGGACTCTCCATTTTCCAATGCCGACAACATGGCTGTCGTGGGCCTGCTTTCCACGCAGCTGCTCTACCGGCAGTTCGTGCAGGGCTCGCGAGCCACGCGCCGCCTTCCCGCCCTTTCAACATTGGTAGACCGGTTGGGCTGAGGAGATCATGAACAACGCCATTCCCCTACTCCACGACTATCTGATCGAATCCGCGCGGCGGTTGCCGGAGAAGATCGCCCTGGTCTGCCAACAGCAGCGCCTCTCGTACGCGGAGCTTGATGCGCGCTCCAATGCACTCGCCCATGCGCTCGTGCGCCGTGGCGTCGAGCGCGGCGATCGCGTGGTGGTCTTCGCCGACAACACCGTCGAGACCGTCGTGTCGTTCTGGGCGACCCTGAAGGCGAACGCGGTGATCGCCATCGTGAACCCGCTGATGAAGGCGGACAAGCTCACCTACCTGCTCAATGACTGTCGTGCAGTCGCCCTGATCACGGACGGTCACCTCACCCCCATTTTCGCGGATGCGGCTGCGAAGTCGCCCCATCTCAAGACCGTCATCATTTCTGGGACCTTCGACGAGAGCCGCACCCGGGACTTGCCCGGCGTCGTTGCCTGGGGCGACGCCCTGGCGAGCGAGTCGCGCGGTGCACCGCCTGCTCGACGTTGCATCGACATCGACCTGGCGGCGATCGTGTACACCTCCGGCAGCACCGGAGATCCCAAGGGCGTGATGCTCACCCATCGCAACATGCTGACCGCTGCCACGTCCATCACCAGCTATCTCGAAAACGTCGAGGACGACGTCATTTTGAGCGTGCTGCCCATGTCCTTCGACTACAGCCTGTATCAGATGATCATGGCATTCCGCATGGGCGCGCGCCTCGTGCTCGAGCGCAGCTTTACCTATCCCGCCCAGGTGTTGAAAGTGCTGGTCGACGAAGGCGTTACGGGATTTCCGGGCGTCCCTACGATCTTCGCGATGCTGGCCGAGATGAAGACCCTTGCCCAGTACGACTTCTCCAAGATTCGCTACGTGACGAACACCGCCGCCGCGCTTCCCGTCAAGCATATCACCATGCTCAGCGACCTCTTCCCCAAGGCCGCAATCTATTCGATGTACGGCCTGACTGAATGCAAGCGCTGCACCTATTTGCCGCCGAAGTACATCAAGGACAAACCGACCAGCGTGGGCGTCGCCATTCCCAACACCGAGCTGTGGATCGTGGGCGAAGACGACCGCAAACTTGGGCCGAACGAGGTGGGCCAATTGGTCATTCGCGGGGCGACCGTGATGAAGGGATATTGGGACAAGCCCGAAGCCACGGCTAAGAAATTGCGGCCCGGGCCGGTGCCGGGAGAGTTCGTGCTGTACACCGGCGACTACGCGCGCCTGGACGAGGATGGCTTCTTGTACTTCGTGGGCAGGATGGACGACATCATCAAGTCGCGCGGCGAGAAGGTCGCGCCCAAGGAAGTGGAGAACGCCCTGGTGAACATCCCGGGCGTGAATGAATCCGCGGTGATCGGCGTACCTGACGCGATCCTGGGCCAAGCCGTGAAGGCCTATGTTGTTCTCGAAAAAGGAGTCAGCATGTCGGACAAGGATATCGTTCGCGAGTGCCAGCGCCGTCTCGAGAATTTCATGATTCCAAAGCACGTGGTGTTTGTGGATGATCTTCCGAAGACGACGACCGGGAAGATCAAGAAGACCGGACTCACTTGACGACCAACTCGACGCGGCCAGCGCCAGAAAGCGATCTTAGGAATGAATACAGCAGAAGAGATTAGAAAGTTCATCACCACCAATTTCTACGTGGCTGACACCGCAAAACTCGCTGAGGACGCCTCGTTCTTGGAGCAGGGGATCATCGACTCGACGGGGGTGCTCGAGGTCGTCACCTTCCTAGAGGAGAAGTTCGGAATCGTAGTGGCCGACAACGAGATGCTGCCCGAGAATTTGGATTCTGTGCGGAATCTGACGGCGTTCGTGGAGCGAAAGCGCTCGAGCCCGGTGGTGGCGAAGACTGGCTGACGAAAGCTTGGTCCACCGCGCCGACCGCGCTGCGTACTTCATCCTCGAGTGGAGGACGTCATCAACCTGGCGTGTTCGCACGAGCGGTGCTGCGCCATGTTTAGACTGGGCCGCCTGGCTCATACCTTGAAATAGTCCCGATACCACGCAACGAATCGAGCTATCCCGTCCTCGACCGACGTCGACGGTCGATACCCGAATTGCTCGACCAGGTCGTCGACGTTGGCGAAGGTATCGGGCACGTCACCCGCTTGCAGCGGCAGCAACTCCCGCTTCGCCGTCTTGCCCAGGGCCTTCTCGATGGCGGCGATATAGTCGGTGAGCTGGACCGGTTGGTTGTTGCCGATGTTGTAGACCCGCCAGGGCGCCCGACTGGTTCCGGGGTCGGGGGAGTTGCCGTCCCATTGGGGGTTGGGCGGCGCGGGCCGATCGAGAACGCGCACGATGCCCTCGACGATGTCGTCGACATAGGTGAAGTCGCGACGGTGTTTTCCGAAGTTGAAGACCTGGATGGGCTGGTCGGCGAGGATGGCCTTGGTGAACTTGAACAAGGCCATATCGGGGCGCCCCCAAGGGCCATACACGGTGAAGAAGCGGAGTCCGGTAGTCGGCAGGCCGTAGAGATGGCTGTACGTGTGGGCCATCAGCTCGTTGGCCTTCTTGCTGGCAGCGTAGAGGCTGAGCGGATGGTCGACGTTCTGATGGATCGAGAAAGGCATGGCCGTGTTGGCGCCGTAGACACTCGAGCTGCTGGCGTACACGAGGTGGTCCACGCCGTGATGTCTGCAGCCTTCGAGAATGTGCGTGAAGCCAACGATGTTGCTGTTGATATAGGCTAGTGGGTTGTCGATGGAGTAGCGCACGCCGGCCTGCGCGGCGAGGTTGACCACGCGTTGCGGTTTGCGATTGGCGAACACCTCCAGGATGGCGTCCTTGTCCGCGAGGTCGAGTCGCAGGTGGGTGTAGTTGGGATGCGATTGGAATCGGGCAACCCGCGCTTCCTTGATGGCCGGGTCGTAGTAGTTGTTGTGGTTGTCGATGCCGATGACCGCATCCCCGCGCGCAAGCAGACGCAGAGCAAGGGTCGATCCGATGAAACCGGCTGTTCCAGTGACGAGAACTATCATGGGCTTTTCTCCGACACGCCGTCGCTGTCTCGACTCGCCCGCCCCAGACTGCCTTGGCGGCGGTGATTGTCTTTTCTTAGCGGACGCGACGAGCGCTATGACGCTGGAACATACGCTAGCCAGTCACCGCCTGGTTAGCGGAAATAACTCTGCCCCCTAAGCGCGGCCTGCCCGCATTGTGCCAAACGTCTCGCTGGCACAATGGCGCCTAGCCCTGGCAGGCGTTGCAGCCGCGCTCGCCCCGTCGGATGTTCAAGAGGCAGCTTGGGTCAGGACGCGGTCGAGCTGAAGAAGTCGCAAAACCACGAGCGGTTGATCCTGGACGCCAACCACGGCCAGCGATCCGTCGTAGGCCTTGACTTGTTTGAAAAGCGAGACGATTGCACCGACGCCCGAGCTATCAATCAACCGCAGGCGGGAGAGATCAACGAGCACCTTTGAGGGATGTTCCTCCCCAATCCTATTGATGACGGGTCGCAAGTCCCGGACCGATACGGCATCAAGCTCGCCACCGATGGACAACACAGCGGAATGCTCTTGCGTGCTGAGATTGAATGTCATCGCTTTTCTCCCAAGCTAGAATGAATTTTCAAGACCTAGTCTCTAAACGGAAAGCCCCTCCACCCACGGTTGCGGGTTGGCCAGGGGCATCCTATATACCACTTGAGGACAAAATTTCACCAGTCTCGTCACCGCATCGATCTTGCGGCTTGTTTCAAGATGCACGAGGTCCGATTTGGTTACAACCCATCGCAGATGGCTGACGAATTCAACGACTGAATGCGACAGTCCAGACGGTTGCGACGAGATCTGTCTGGAAGTTCCTGCGAAGATCGCATGCAGGAAGGTCGTGATGCGCACGGTGTCGGCGGTCTGCAAGTTGAATACCGCAGCGACCCACGCACAAGAATCTCTGCGCATGCATCTCCTCTCTGCCGTGGGTGAGGCCTACAACAACATCGTTCTTCATGGATATTGCGGGCGCACGCCGGGGGCGTTCCAAATGAAGATTCGCAATTGCCCTGCGTGCGTCCGGGTCGAGATCAGAGACACGGGCGAAAGCTACGATCCGACCCAAGCACCGTGTCCCGATCTGGAATCGCTTCCAGAATCAGGCATCGGCATTTTCCTCATGCGATCCATGGTTGACGAGGTGTCCTACGTGGCCGGGTGCCCCAACGTGCTCACTCTCGTCAAACGGTTTGATCAACCTTGCGGCAACGATTGATCGGCCTAGGGAAGCCGTTCGATCACGATCAATGTCCGATCATCGTCGGCGCGATCGACGGCGCGGAAGATTTCCGCGCGCAGAGCGCTTGCCCCTCTCTGTTTGCGCGCTCGCACGAGGCTCACCAACTGGCGATCGGCTTCGTCATGGCTATGCCACGCATCGCTTACGCCATCCGAGAACACCAATAAACAGGCTCCGGGCTCTAGCACGACCGTGCCCTCCTCATAGGTCGTATCGGGAAAGGCACCGAGGACCGTGCCTCCTGCTTCTAGGCGGCACCATTGCCCGTTGGGGCGTATGAGCAACGGCCAATTGTGGCCTGCATTGACGTACTCCATACAGCCGCTAGCTATATCCAGTCGGCCCAAGAAACCCGTCGCGTACTTATCGGCTGGCACTGTCTGATGGAAGGTCCGATTGATTCGAGCAGCGGCTTCGGCCAACGTGCCATTGCGCCAGTGGGCACGCACGGTGGCCCGTAGCGCTACCATCAGCATCGCCGCACCGGTGCCCTTGCCAGAAACGTCCGCGAGCGCCAT
>CAZTTW010000028.1:0-14352 GCA_964616265.1 uncultured Myxococcales bacterium
TCGTCGGGCAATTGCGTCGACGGCGTGTGCTGCGAGTCTGCCTCTTGCTCCGGTCCCTGCAAGTCGTGCAACGTCGCCGGCTCCGAAGGCACGTGCGTTCTAGCGAAGCCCGGCACCGAAGTAGCCGGCAGTTGCTCGAATGGCCAGGCATGCGACGGTTCCGGCAGCTGCAAGAGCAGCAACGGTCAGAAGTGCGACAGCGCCAGCACGTGCGCCTCTGGCTTCTGTGTCGACGGCTACTGCTGCGAGAGTTCTTGCACCGGCACATGCCTTTCGTGCGCCCTCACGGGACAACTGGGCAAGTGCAGCCCCTACGCCGCCGGCACCGATCCACAAGGCGAATGCGGCAAGGGCACCGGCGTATGCAAGTCGACCTGCGACGGCGTCGGTAGCTGCGCCTATCCGCAAGCCAACGTTTCGTGCGGCACTTGTTTGACCTGCGACGGGTTCGGGACGTGCTCGATGTACGACTACAATTGCTACAACACCGGCGGCGCCTACGGGTACGGCGGGAACTGGGGCTCGGGCGGATTTATCGGGGGCTCGGGCGGGTACATCTGGCCATACGGTGGCAGCGGCGGCTACGCCACGAGCAGCGGCGGCTCGGGCGGCACCATTTACGGTTACGGCGGTTACTCCACCAGCCGCGGCGGCTCGGGTGGCACCATTTACGGCTACGGCGGTTACTCCACCAGCCGCGGCGGCTCGGGTGGCACCATTTACGGCTACGGCGGTTACTCCACCAGCCGTGGCGGTTCTGGCGGCACCATCTTCAACACGGGAACCGGCGGTCAAATCGCCGGCTTCGGCGGCTCGATGTACGTCTTCGGCGGCACCATGTACGGATTCGGCGGCTCGGGCGCAGGCGGGACCGCGGGACATCCCGACGCCGGTACACCCAAGGACGGAGGCACGACCATCAATCCCGACGCTGGAGACATCGTCACGATAGCCCGTCTGCATCGGTCGGGATGCAGTTGCGAGCTCGGCAGCGGCCAAGCAGGCTCGCCGCTCACCTGGCTGCTACTCGTCGGAACCGCCCTGCTCCGTCGGCGCAAGCGGCGCTAACCTCCGCTCGGGCCACAGCTCGTACACCGCGCCGGTCGTGACGAGAAGGCAGAGCCCCAGCACGAACAAAAGCGGACTGCCCGCACGCACCGGCTCTTGAAAAGGCTCGGTGCCCACGCGGGCAGAAAGCACCAGCCCGACCGCAGCGAGAGCGACACCGCCCATCGCCCAAAGCACCGTGAGGAAACCGCGACGCCAGTCGGGCAACGGGACCGGCGCGGGCGCTGTCGCCTCGGGAACGACCGGAGCGAATGGGATCAGGCGCACCGCCGGCAGCAAAGCGAGCAACGACAAGGCGATGATGCCAGCTCCGACCAACATCTCTAGGACGGTCGGCGCATACGTTCCTCGGGCGTAAGGCAGCGACAGACCATGCGTCTGCCAAACCACGAGCTGCAGGTAGTGGTGCACGAGCGCACCCGCTTGCGAGAGGACAGCCGCCGCAACGATTCGTCGAGTCCGACGAAATCCGCGCCGTGCCTCCCACAGCAAAGCAAAGCCCGCGCCGAAAAAGCATGCTGACTCGCCCCAGAACAGCAGTGCCTCGCCACCGGACAGCATGGCGCGCGCCACATCCACGACGGCCGGCTCACCGTCGGCGAGGCCGACGATGACTGCGGCGATGCTGCTCGCAAGCGCAAGCGAAACCAGGAGCAAAAGCGCAGCCGCCAGCCGCGCTCGGGCGACGCGGCCAAGACCGGCCTCTTGCCCAGCCGTCTTTCCTACCCAACCCGCCGCAACCAACAGCAGACCAACGCCCGCCGCGCCCGAAGCGAGAAGGAAGCTCGCCATTTCGAGCACCGCCGAAGGCAAGGGCCGCGCCGCGCGCAGCGTGAACATGACTGTCAGTGCGAAAAGCGGCGCGAGCAACGCCGGCACCATGAGAAAGGACATCCAAAATCCGCTCCGCGCCCGACGGCGACGTTCGGCGAACGTGCCCGAGTAACGTGCGGCCAGCCAGCGCTGCAAGGGCTGCCAGAAGGATTTCCGTTTGGCGTATTCAGCCAAGTCCGGCCGCCGGGCCAATACACAGTGAACGAGGCTGCCGAACAGGCAGACCGCCGTGACCGTGGTGAAGGTCACGAACATGGGTGACTGCGGCCGGGCGAAAGACGACAGTGACTTCAAAGCGGCGAGAGGGCGCCCCTGATCGGTCAGCACGCACAATCCGGCGCCGAGAAAGCAGGTGATGGCCACCGGCATCGCGATGCGAGCGACGGGCTCAAGGCGACGTCCGCCGAAAAGGCGCGCAAGGCAAGCGCTGAGCATGACAACGACGCCGGCACCAAGAAAGAAGCCATCCATCACAATGGAAAGCCCCCACACGACGCCGCCGGCTCCGATGGTACGCAGGCCGGTTACCACGTCGCCCTGGATAAGCTGCTGGGAGTAGGCGTAACCGCCGGCCGCGACCAGCACGACCAGCGGCGCGATCGAGGCAACGAGCGATAGTGGCGAGTCCCTCCCTGTCATCGCTTCGTCCGTAGGTAGAAGACCTTGGGCGCCGTGCCCAGGCGATCGAGCAGATGAACCGCACGCGGATCGCGGACCAGCCGGGACAGCTCGGAATGAGGATCGGCCAGGTCGCCAAAGGTGATCGCCTGCGGTGGACAAGCCGAGGCGCAGGCCGGCAGTCGAAGCACGGCTTCGTCGGTCACGGGCTCTCCGTCCAGGCGCGCGTGCTCGACGACGGCCCGAATGCGGTGCTGGCAGAGCGTGCACTTTTCGACGACGCCGGCCGGGCGAAGCGCAACGTCGGGATTGGCGCTGCTGGGATCGCCGCCTGGCCAGGCGGGAGCTGTCCAGTTGTAATAGCGTCGCGAATAAGGACACGCTAGCATGCAGTAGCGGCAACCGATGCAGCGATCCCAGATTTGGCTCACGATGCCGTCGTCCGCGCGCTGGGTCGCGCCGACCGGGCAAACCTTCACGCATTCGGGACGGTCGCAATGCATGCAGGGGATAGGAAATGGCTGCCGGCCAAGCTCAGTCATTGCCGAGCTTTCAGCGTCGGGAACGAGGATCTCCATCCAATGAATGGGCCGCGTGAGCACCGCCGTCTCGGCGCCCAGCGGCGGCACGTTGTTCTCGGCGGCGCAGGCCACCACGCACGCCTGGCAACGCGTGCAACGGTCGAGATCGATGGCCATGCCCCAGCGATGCCGCGAGGGCTGCGACGGGTCGGTTTCACCCGCCTTCGCGACTTTCGCGGCAAACGCACCCACCGTCGAGGCTGCTCCCATCGCCAGCGCTTGTCGTCGCGTCGGAAAGGCGTTGCGGCTTCGGCTCATCCGACCTTTCGTAGTTGGGCCCGCGTGGCGCTCGCTAGCCAATGCCCGCTCGCCTCGTCGACGAAGCTGCCCAAAATTGCCATGGCGTCTTCCTTACCGAGCGGAAGACCGAGCACGCCGGAGCGAACCGAGAGCGACACCTGGACCTGGGCTCGCAGCACGCCGAAGGACGACTCGACCAGCACGTCGTCACCGTGCTCGATGCCGAGCCGTCGAGCGTCGTCGGTAGAAATTTCGATTCGCTGGCCCCAGGGATTGCAGACCGCCGGCAACTCGGCGGCCCAAGCCAGCTGTCGCCAGCCGCCCTCGGCGTAACCGGGACCGCGAAATGGCACCAGGACGAAAGGGAAGCGAACGCCGTCGCTCGGCAGTGAGGGCGGCGCCCACGAAATCGACCGCACATCGACCACGACTGCCGACTTCGCGTCTAGCGTGCGCTCGGCGGTGCCCCTCGACTGCAGATCGTCGAGCAGCGACGGCCGAGCCTTGGTCGTGGCAGACAAACCTGCGAGGGCGGCCTCGCGCACCGTGTTCCACGGGAACGCGCGCGCGATATTTCCGCCGAGCGCGCGAGCCATGCGAAGGATGACCTCGCCGGTCGAAAGGGTATTCCGAAGCGGCGGAACGACGGGTTGCCGCAACGCGAGCGCGGCGCCGGTCTCGACAACATCCCACCGCTCGAGAAAGGTGTGGTCGGGCAAAAGCAAATCCGCGAATGCCGTCGACTCGTCGTCGAAAGGCGAAAACGAAACGACGAACGGCACCTTCGCGATGGCTTCGCGCCAAGTCGTGCCGCCGGGCTTCGAATAAACGGGATTCGAATAGCTCGCAAGCAAAACCTTCGCAGCAGAGGGCTTGGCTGAAAGGATTGCCTGCGGGAGCGCCAACAAGCGCGCCTCGGTAAAATCGCTTGCGCCGCGCCCCTCACGACCATCGAGTGGTGGTGCGGCCAATCCGGCAGACGCCGCGACGTCAGGTTGCAAGGGTGGGTAGACGAAGGCGCGCGTTCGGTCGAGGCGCATGCCACCCGAGGCATTGAGGCTGCCGAGGAGTGCGTTGACCAGGATGGCTGCGCCCGCGGCGCCGAGATCGGCCATCTCCTCGTCGATGGCAACGACCGACGGACGCAGGCGCGCCAGCTCATGGGCGGCGTGCGAAAGACGCTCCGCTGAAACGCCCGTCAGGCTCGCCACACTTTCGGGCGAAAACTCGGCGAGCAAGCGCGCGCGCAGGCCTGGCTGGCCGCCACTGTCATCCAGCGCGGGCAGGAAGCCCGCGGCTGTCTGCAGCGCTGCCTCGTCGGCCAGATTGTCCCGCACGAGCACGTGCGCAAGACCCAGTAACAGGGCAGTTGAGGTTCCCGGAGCCAGATCCAGCCACTCGTCGACGAACGTGGCCATCCCTGGCAAGCGCGGTGAAGCGCAGAACACGCGCGGCCTCGGCGTGCGACCCATGGCGCAAGCCAATCCCATGGCATGGGGCGACGATTCGAGCGCACCCGTACCGACGAGAAAGACGCAGGCCGAATGCTCGAAATCGTAGCTGGCAATGCCCTCGGCTCCGGTCAGCTTGCGCACGGCTTGGGCCATCTGTGCGCGCCCGCCACAGCCGTGCCCCACGTGATTCGGACTGCCGAACGCTGCCATGAAGCGCGCCCACAGCGCGTGCGTGGCTCCCGTATATTCGCCATCGAGCAACACGAGCGACTGCGGCTCCCCCGCCGCCCGCACCTTCGAAAGCTCGGCTGCGAGGCCAGCGATGGCCTCGTCCCAGGAAATTTCCTGCCAGCGATTTTCGCCCCGCTGCCCTACCCGACGCCGTGGTGCCGGCACGCGGTCAGGATGATAAAGCAGTTGCAACCCCGCCTGTCCCCGCGCACACACCCCGCCGCGATTGACGGGCGATTCCGGGTTGCCTTCGATCTTGACCGCGCGGCCGTCCACCACGCGCACGCGCAAGCTGCAGCCCGCCCGACAGAGCCCGCAGGTGGTGAGCACCCAGCGCTCCTCGCCCGGGCGTGCGCCGCGCTCGCGGGGAACCGGAGGTTTGTTTGCCCTGTAAGGATCTTCCGCCTTCTTGGAATCTCGCGACGTTCGGCAAGCCGCGGCGCCAGCCAGCGCGCCAGCCGCGCCGAGAAAACCACGTCGTCCGAGCTTAGCCATGCATCACCGGTGGCAGGTCTTGCACTGATTGCTGGCGTTTCGCTCGCGGTGGCAGCGCATGCAATCCTCCATCGTCTGGTGAAGGTCGGGCAGTGAGAGCGGCAGCGTCGCGGTCAGGATGCCCTGGTGACAGTCTTCGCACTTCATCTTCGCCAGAGTCACGTGCGCGGCGTGGGGAAAGTAGACATGGCCCGGCAAGCGATCCACACGCACCCAAGGAATTTCCGCCCCCTGCTGGGCATAGGCGCGGACCTTCGGCTCGTCGGGATGATCACCCCGAGCCTTGCCGTGGCAATCCATGCAATCAGCGACGGTTGGGAATTGCGCCTCCGCCTGATCCTCGGCGCCAGGGTGACACGTGAGGCACTTCATGTCCGCCTGCATGTGCCGCTGGTGGCTCAGCGCCATGGGCTGCGTAGCGGGAACCGTCCGCCGACATCCCATGGTCCACGAAGCCGCCATCATCGCTACAAGAACCAACCGACTTTGCAGAACACCGAACAAGCGGCTACTTCCTGACCGGCGTTCCGCCTTTGCCCTCGGCGGCCGGTTTGGCCGCTTTACCAGCCACGCAGGTCTTGAGGATCTCCTCGGCTTGCGTCTGAGCCTTTCCTTTCGCGGCTGGCAGGGTGCCGAGCTTGCCCGCTTCAGCCTTGGCGCCGGTGCAATCGCCGCGCGCCACCAAAATCTTCACCAACTCGTAATGGGCCAAGGCGTTCTGTCCGTCAAGCGCAACCGCATGCCGGCATTCTTCCTCGGCCGCTTTCGCGCGCATGTCCTTTTCCACCAATGCCCGGCAATAATCGGCCGCTACGCCGCTGTCTTTAGGTTCCAGCTTGGCCGCCTTGGCCAGCGCAATGGCGGCAGCATCTACCTGCCTGCGCTTCAGCTCGACGCGGCCGAGCCCCGTCCATGCGGGCGCGAACTTCGCGTCCTTCTGGGTCGCCAGCACGAGCTGGCCCTGCGCCTCGTCGAATTGCTTCTTGTCGGAGAGCAAGAGCCCGAGGTTGGTGAGCGCCACCGCGCTGTCGGGCATCAGCTTCACCGCTTGACGGCACTCGACCAGCGCTCCGTCGAGATCGCCCAGCTTACGCGAGACCGAGCAGAGATTGGCGTGACCGGTACCGTCGTTCGGGTTCAGCGCAACCGCCTTGCGATAGGCCGCCACCGCCTGGCCCGGCTGCTTCTGCGCCTCGCGCAGCAACCCCAGGTTGAAAGCAGCGCTGGCGTTCTTCGGGTCGATGGACGTGGCCGCGACGAGCTCCTTGTCCGCGCCGACGAGATCACTCTTGCCGAGAAGAAGGGCACCGAGGTTGTTGTGCGCCGGCGCGAAATGGCCGTTGCGAACGATGGCGTCGCGGTAGGCTTTTTCGGCGCCCGGAAGGTCGTTCTTCTTTTCGAGCACGACGCCTCGCAAGTACGGCGCCCGCGCGTCTTTCGCGTCGGCCTTCGCCGCGGCATCGAACGCTTGCAAAGCGCCCGCCAGATCGCCGGCCTTGAACAGCTTCTCGCCGCGCTCGAGGTCGGCCGACGCGCCTTTGGGCGCACCGCCCGGGCCCGGCTCCGCCGCCAAGAGAAAGGAAAACACCAGCGCCGTCGTGTGCATCGCGACCATAGGAAAGAGGTTCCGACGGACCCGGCGCCAAGGTCAAGCGTAACTCGTCGCTACTTGCTCTTGAGGGCTTGCTTGAGCGCGGTCGAAATGGCTTCGATACGCACGTCGTCGTCGACCTTTTCGCCGGTGGCGTTGTCGCGCACGTAGAAGACATCCGCTACGCGATCAGCTGCGACACCGACCCGAGAACGGTGGATATCCAGCCGCTGTTCGGCCAGCGTGTGCGTGATGGTGTAGAGCACCCCCGGCTTGTCCTCGGTGAAGACCTCGACGATGGTGAAGGTGCGGCTGGCGTCGTTGTCGACGTTGACTTCCGTCGGTTTGACCTGGGGCTTGGCGCGCTGGTAGAGCGTCGATGGCGGCGACCGCTTGGCCACGAGCGACTCGACGGTGAACGCGCCCGAGAGGACTTGGTTCAAATCCCGCTTGATGGCTTCGATACGGTCTGCTTCGGTGACCGCGCCATCGGGCTCCTTGCGGACGCGAAAGATGTCGAGCGCCTCCCCGCCCTTGCGCAATGGCAAGACCGGCTCGCGCGAATAGATGGCGGCGTCCAAGACGTCGATGCGGTTGGCGTAAAGCACGCCCGCCGCCTTGGCCAAAAGCCCGGGCTCGTCGTCCGCCGCCAGCACCAATTCGGAAAAGGTCCCGCGTTCGCTGTGGGTGACGGCGACGGCACACGCCGACTTCCGCTCGCGCATCAGACGTACGTGCGCCGCAATCTCGTGCGCTTCCTGCTCGGCGAAATAGCGGTCCGGTAAGCCCGCGAAGGCCTCCTTCGCCGAAGAGGAGTGCGCGTCCTCTTGCAGCAAGGCGGCAGCCTGACGCTGGCGCTCCTCGACCAGCTCGGCGCGCTCGGCGGCGAGCAGGTCGGGACCGCGGTGCATGTACTTGAGTGTGCGATCGTAAAGCTCGTAGAGCAGCTCGTACTTCCACCGGGTCATGGTCTTCGGCCCGGTCGAGGTCAAATCGCAAAACGTGAGAATGAAGAGCTGGCGCAGGCGCTCTTCGCTATGGCTGCAAATGCGGGCGAAGAAGTCCAGCAAGCTGTGGTCCTGCAGGTCGCGCCTTTGCGAGTTGTGCCCCATCTCCAGATGCGCCCGCACGAGGAAGTCGACCATGTCCACATCCTCGGGCGAAAGGCCCAACCGCAAGGCGATGGCCCTGGCCATGACGGCACCTTTTTCCGCGTGGTTCGCCCCGAGCGGCTTGCCGACGTCGTGAAGCAAGAGTGCCAGGTAAAGCGTCTCGATGCGGGTGACGCTAGGATAAGCATCGCAGACCTCGAGATAGTCCTTGCGTAGCTCACCGCGAGCGATGGCCTTGAGCGTAGCCACCGCGTAGAGCGAATGCTGGTCCACCGTGTACACGTGGTAGATGTCGTGCTGGACGCGTCCCGAGACTGGCCCCCATTCGGGCATCAGGGCCGAAAGCAGACCGTGGTCGTGCATCTGCTCCAGCCGTGACGGAGTGCTGGCGTCGTTCACGTTGACGAGCACGTCGAGGAACGTGCGTGCGGCCTCGGGCGATTCCCGCAAGGCTTCACCGTGGTTCGCGGCGGCCTCGGACAATAGGTCCAAGGTGGCCAGGCCAACGTCGGCATCAAGATCTTGGGACAACTTGAAAAGACGAATCATCTCCGATGGTTGTTTGTCGAAGATAAGGTTTTCGTTGACCTCCAATTTGCCTTTACGAAGGACAAAGCTTGGATCGTCGGCGCGATTGCCCACCACGATCACAGGGCGCGTGGCGGTGCGCTCGTTGGGGCGTACGCAAACCCTTTGCAGTAGACGCTCGGTCGCGCGCGCGATGGTCCTGGCGTGGGTCTGGAACTCGTGCATCAGAGCTTCCACCGCGGGCGTGACCGCCGGCCGATCGTCATCGTCTGCCACCGCAAGCTGGGGATAGAAAAGCGGAGCAATGCGTTCTTGCAGGTCGAAGCGTAGCTGGTCCTGGCGCCGTCCAGCCGCGAGCTGCAACGCGGTTCGCAGGCGCAGGATAAACTCGATGGCGTTAGTCATAGCGTCGGATTGCCGGGGCGACATTTCGCCGAGCGCCTGCAGCTTGGCCGGCGAGGAAGCGCGGAACCCCGCGTGAGCAGCCCAGCGGCCGACGCATAGATCGCGCACGCCGCCCGGTCCGCTCTTGAGATCGGGCTCGAGCATGAAAATGGTGTCGCCGAAACGGGAGTGCCGCCCCGTCTGCTCTTCGCGCAGCCTTGCGACCAGGCTGTCCGGCGAATTTCCCGTCACCCGGGCGTCGTAACGCGCAAGAAAGTCGGCAGCCAGCTTCTCGTCGCCGACCAGAAAGCGCGCATCGAGCAAAGCCGTGGCTGCAGCCAGATCCTTGGCCGGCAAACCGAGGCCATCGGCGACCGATCGGACGGCATGACCGGCGTCTACCTTGGCGTCCCAAAGCGGAACTAGGATCGAGTGCGCCAACGCTTCGACTTTGCTGTCAGGCTTCTTCGCGCACAGGAAGAGCAGGTCGAGGTCGGAATACGGCGCCAGCTCGCGACGACCGAAACTTCCGGTAGCAAGAACGGCGATGCCCGACGACGAGCCGACGTGCGCCTTGTCGAAGTGATACCGCAAGACGCGGACGATGGCGTTCTCGACGGCCGCGCTAAGCGTACCGGAAAGGTCAATCCCGCCCGTGCCGTCCGCGACGCCGCGTTTGGCAGCGTCGCGCGCCTGCTGCATCTGGGACGCGATCCAGCCGGCATCCGGAGTAATCGGTTCTTCTGGCGTTACCATGAGCGATACGGCATCCATACCTGCACTTGCTTGAGATGTCGAATCGAGGCCGCTCGTCGCTGTCGCAGAGAAAAAACGCCTTCCCAACGTTGACGGCGCGCTCAGCCTGCGGCACCGTATGGATCATGTCGGCAATCGAATTGGCTCCGCTTGCGGATCGCTTGGATGATGAAGAAGTAAAGCTGCTCGGCAAACTGCTGGAGCAGGCCGGCGCGAAAATGCCCGCGCTCGACGACCACACGACGCACACCTTCGCCAAGCGACTCAGCGAGGAAGCCATGACCGAGTTTCTCGATCGCCTGGAGGCCCACGACGTGGCGGCCGACATCTACTTGCCGCTCGAGTTCGAAGGGCCTATCACCGTCGGTGATTTTCGCGTTGCCTCGGCGTACGCCTTGCAGGAGACACTGGAAGAAATGAAGGAAGAGTTGGCCATCGAAGACGACGACTTCGAAGAAGATGAAGAAGACGAAGACGACGAGGACGCGGAAGAGATCGAGGAAGGTAGCGTCATCGAGGCACAGATGCGCAACATCTGGCAGCTCGTCGCCGACGCCTGCAGCGAGTCCATCGAGAAGAACTACCCGCTCCACCTCCGCGTCTGAGCGCCATGACCGACTTGGTGCTGACCCTCATCGGATCTGATCGCCCCGGGCTGGTCGAGGCCGTGGCCGAGGTCGTGGCTTCCCACGGCGGCAACTGGCTGGAAAGCCGCATGGCCCACCTGGCGGGCAAGTTCGCGGGCATTCTGCGTATCGAGGTACAGGCGGACAAAGCAGCAAGCTTGCAAGCCGCCCTCGCCGAACTGGATGCGCGCGGGCTGAAGGTGGTAGGCGAGTCCGCTGGCGGCGCTACCACCGCAGCCGGTGGCCGCACGCTCGACCTGGAGTTGGTCGGGCTCGATCGGCCCGGCATCGTGCGCGAGCTCTCGCAGCTCCTTTCCGGCAGCGGCGCGAACGTGGAAGAGCTCTCCACCGACCGATCGAGCGCGCCCATGTCGGGCGAGATGCTTTTCGAGGCCAAGGCCCGTGTCCGCTTGCCGAGCAGCGCCGACCTGTCGAAGCTGCGGGCGGCGCTCGAACGCTTGGCCAGTGACATGACCATCGAGATCCGTTTGGTCGAGACCTCGCTCGACGCCAAGCCACGCAAAAGCTAAAAGACGCTCGCACGATATCGCCGAGGGCGAAGCTGGTCTAAGATCGGCGCGTGGCACCGGCAAGCCGCATTGACCGTTACGTGCCCGAGGAGAAGCTCGGCTCCCGCGGTCCGGTCGAGACCTTTCGCGTACGAGCGCAGGGCGACGACCGGCCGACCGTTCTCAAAGTGCTCCTTGCGGATCGCGTCGACAAGGACTTGGGCGAGCCGCTCACGAAGCGCTTTCTCGCGGCTGGACGACGAGGTCAAGCGTGCTCGGTGGCAACCGTCGCGCAGGTATACGAGGTATCGGACGACCCCAAAGCGCCTTTCGTGGCACGGCAATGGATCCAGGGCGTCTCGCTCGACGAGATGGTGCGCCTGGCAGCGAAAGAAGGCGCTTCCGCCAAACTCGACCCGATTGCCGCCGGCCTGATCTGCGCAGATGTGGCAGCCACTCTCGAAGCGGCTCGAACAGCGCCGACACCGCTCTTTCACCTGGGACTAACTCCGAGCAACGTCATCGTCACGCCTGCGGCCCAAGCCAGAGTTCTGGACTTTGGAATTGCCGCTTGCGTCCGCTTGGCAGGTGTCCGCTCTGTCGGCCGCGAGATCTACGTCGCCCCCGAGATTCGGGGCATCCAAGACGTCGATGTCCGCCTGGCACTCAAGGCAGATGCTTATTCACTCGGCGCCCTGCTCTGCTTTCTGCTGACTCGCACGCCACCGCCCGCTCGATCTGCGCCGGCTGACCTTGAACAACACCTGCGCCAGTCACTCGCCCATCGCTCGCACGTTCCCGATTCCCTGGTAGCGGCGGTTCGCGACTTGATGTCCGCTGACCCCCAAGCTCGCCCCAACATCGACAAGTCGCTGCGAGATCAGCTTGCGCTGGACCTTGTCTCGAATTCCGAGCGCCTCGACTACCTGTCGAACGCGCTATTCACGTCGCAAGCTCCGGCGCTTCCGCGTACCCCGCTTGGTACCTCGCAGCGCCAGCGCACGCCCGTCCGACAAGGACCAAGTCTCGAGGCACCCGCGCAGCGCCGTGCACGTCCCGCCTGGGTCGGCCTCGCAGCTCTAGCTCTCTGCAGCGCTCTAGCGCTCGGCTACTACAGTCTGAGGACAGCGGGTCGCACAGCTCGCACGTCCGCGAGCACCGGATCGGCTTCGCCGCCCGAGCGGCCTGCCGCTGTTCCGAACGTGACGACGACGCCTACCGCTGCGCCACGATCCCCGGAAATGGACGACACGCCAACGCGGGTACCGGGCCGATTGTATCTCGATACGACGCCTGGCCAGGCCGCCGTTTGGGTCGACGGCGCTGTACGCGGAAAGACACCCGTGGATCTCCTCTTGGGCGCCGGCGGCCATCGCGTCGTCGTCATCAAGCCCGGCTACCTCATCTTGCGCGCGGTCTTCGATACGACCAAAGGCGAATACGCGCGCCGTAGTCTTCAGCGGGTCGGCTTCGTCCCGGTCGGAGACGGCATGCTCGACATTCAATGTCAGAGCGCCGACAAGTACCCCATTCTGATCGACGACGAAGAGACTGGCCTTCTTTGTCCAGCGGGCCGCGTCCGCGTACCGTCGGGGAAGCACACGGTCGGCGTCTTCATTCCGCCACCGGGAAAGAGTCGCGCCGTCGAAGTCGAAGTTCCGCCAGGACGGATGCCAAAGCTGGTCACACTCACCGACTGATGCCTACTGAAGAACCTCGCTCCAGCTGAGGCGCCTGTAGAGACCTAGTCCTGCATTCGGAGGCGTCGCTCTCCCCACCGAGATAGAATCGGGCACGAGCGACGAAATTTCCGACGCGCCCGACGAACCGAAAATGAAAACGCGGCCGCCCAGGATGACTGGCGAGGTTACCGGCTCGCTGGCGACGCTCGCCCCGAGACGTTGAGAGACCACGCCCGTTGCCGAGATGCGATGGATGGTGAAGTACGTCTGTCCACGCGTGCAACCGTCCGGGCTGAAGACGTACCACATCGTCATCACCTCGAACCCCGAACCATCCGCCAGTAGAAGGCCAACGGGCGTCGATGTCGGTCGAGCACCGGCGGGAATGCTTCCCGTGCAGGTGATCTTGCCGTCCGGATCCACCTGGGTGACGCCACAGATTTCATTGTCGTTGCCGACGGTGAGGGTTATCTGACCACCGTTCCCCCACGTCGAATCTTTCGCAACCGAAGTCAGATTGCCAAGGGAGTCCGTCTGAACGTTCTCCTTCCAAAACACCATCTTCGACGCCGGCAACGCAGCCGTATCCATATCCAAATTCGAGTTGGTTACTTGCACCGGAAAAATCTCATGTGCAAACGAGCTGGTGTACGAATCGCGGTCCAGTTGCACGACGGTTGGAGAAAAGTGCAGTGGGTGGTCGCAGCCGAACGACTGATCGATGGTAACTCCCGATCCCAAGAGAAAGCGGAAGAGCTGCCCCGATGTGTCGCCAAAGTACCCCGCGATCAGCTTGTCATCCTGTCCCTTCGCGAAATCGCGAGCCGTTGCTACATCCGTAAGCGCGGTGTACTCCTGCGCACACGTCGCCGCCGGTGTCACAGCGTTCGTGCTCACAATATTCCCGGTGGCCGCTGCTGCCGTGATGAGAGACCGCCCTTGCGTCGTGCTTCCGTCCGTAACCGAATACCCCGACGCAAATACGACGCGATAGTCGTCCATGGCCGGCGTGCGATTCAGAAAAAATGCCGGCAGAGAAATCGTGTTGCCTAACAAATTGTCGTACGCGGCTGCACTCGTCCCATAACCTGTATGCCACTGAACCTGAATTGGCGGGTCGGCGAGGCCCGTGTTGCCGAAGGGGCGGGTTACGTCCAACATGAACGTGTCACTCCCGCCATAGCCTTCGGGCATGATGAGCAAAGTTTTCCAAACCGCGGTCGAAGCATCAGAGCAGCCGCCCACGCACATTGTCTTTGCTTTCGGCGAGTCCGCTAGACCGAAGATGTGCGAGTAAGGATCCGGCTTCTCCCCGCCCTGTCCGTATTGACGACGCACCACCGACATCATATCCGGTGGCAAAAATGCAAATGCCTCGGTCCCGGCCGTGTAGACGGTTCCACCCACCGTCGTATCTTCCAGGAAGAACGCGTGCAGAAGGCCGTCTGAGGAGCCAACGTAGATGAGATGGGGACGATTCTGGTATTGAAGGAAGAATTCGTGTCCACCGGGTTCCGGAATATCGCCTGGACTCGCGACGTCTATGGGCGTCGAATTGACGATCGCGCCGAGAATCGCCGGATTCTTGTACGTGGGATCTCCGAGCATCCACCGTGTCACCTGTTCGGCCTCGGCGGCTGTCG
>CAZTTW010000029.1:0-12809 GCA_964616265.1 uncultured Myxococcales bacterium
TCAATCCTTTTGCCCGCCCAGCGGCCCGCACGCTGTCGCCCTTTCACACGGCGCAAGCCGAGGCGGCGCCGGACAGCGAGCCGCGCGCGAAGGCCAACGAACAGCCAGCGGCGAAAGAAGCGCCGGCGATAGGCAAGCCAGCCGATGGCGACAGAGCAAAGCCGGCGACGGCGAGCGAGCCGTCAACCCCGTCAACCCCGTCAACGACCGCCGGCCAAGCCTGCGTTCGCGACGACGAATGCCCGAAGAGCACCATCTGCGAGAGCGGCACCTGCCGCGCCTTCGAGCGCGACGTCGACATTCTTCTTTATCGCAAGGAAGGAGGCAGCACGGCCTTCATCCCGTTCTACTTCAGCAACCGCGGAAATCCCGGCCATCGCGTGATGGCGCCGCTTTACTTCCATTTCTGGAGCCCTGAAAGCCACACGCAAATCGTTGCGCCCTTCTACTGGCGCGTAGAGGACTACCTCAAGCAGAGGGTCGTCCTGGTCATTCCGCCTTACTCGCAAACGACGCAGCCTGATGCGAAGTCCTGGGCGTTCTGGCCCGTCTTTTACGTCTCCACCAAGTTCGGCTGGGCCATTCCGCCGCTGCTCTCGTTCAAGGTCGGCGATCCGGACCACGGCAAGGGCTTCGGCATGTGGTTCTTGCTGTATTTCTGGTCGCGCAGCCCGGAGCACAAGTTCGACCTGCTATTCCCGTTCGCCATCTCCAGCCGGTCGAAGCAGTCGGCATTCACATACGCGGTTCCGTTGAATTTCTACTGGCGGAGCGGCGACGACAAGAACCTGCTGTCGATCCCATTCTTCTACCAAAACAAGACGCCGACCGGAGGAACGTTCGCGTCGCTTCTCGGCTATTCCTCCGTCGAGAACACCGCGACCACGGGCTCCTTCCTGTGGCTCTACTGGTACGGCCGGTCCCAGGCGTCGAGTTACGACGTCTTGTTCCCTCTCGTGTGGAGCTTCCGCTCGCCCGGCGCCAGCACGACCATCGTGCCTCCGCTCTTCCATTTCCGCAGCAAGGGCACGACGACCGGCACGTTTGCGCTTTTCGCGTGGTGGTCCAGCGACGAGAAGGAAAAGTCGAACTGGCAGCTCGTCCTGCCGTTTTACTTCCGCAAGAGCAACGACGACGGCGCCCGGAAGTTTCACTTGTGGCCCACCGGCACGTATCAGCGCAACGACATCGAAGGCTCGCGCTACCTGTCGATGCTGGTGCCGCCGATGCTCTACTGGCGCGACAAGAGCGACAGCATCGACTACGAGCTCCTCTACTACCACCACCACGACATCGCGGGCGATGCACGCACGACCATCATCGGCCCCTACTACCATCGCAACGATCCGCAGGGCTCGACCACTTCGCTCTTTCCGTTTTTCTGGTACTTCCACGACGCCGACTCGGGCGCCACGGCGCACTCCCTGTTGCCGTTCTACTTCCGGCGAAATGCGCCGAACGAGAAGCTGACCGCGGCGGGCATCTTTCCCTTGTGGTTTTACTACCGTAGCTTCGCCGACGGCGGAAAGAGCGGCGGTCTCTTCCCGTTCGCTTTCTTCGGCAGCCGCAAGGACCGAAGCCACGCGGTCGTTTTTCCGCTCTTTTGGCGGTTCCGCAGCGCCGACCGTGCCTCGACCCTGCTCTTTCCACTTTTCTACCGGTCGGGGGACAAGCTCGCCAAGCAGACAATCATCTTTCCGCTGCTCTACTTCTCAGCCGACGACGACCGAGGCGGCTATTGCTTCCAGTTTCCTTTCTACTGGAACGTCGTCGACCACCGCAGCAAGACCGAGACGACCATCGCGCCGCTCTACTTCCACCACACGGACGCCAAGGGCTATGCGGCTGGCATTCCGCCCCTCTTCTTCTGGGGCGGCGGCCAGCGGCGGCATTTCGCGTTTTTCCCGGCGTTTTGGTGGTTCCGCGACGACGCCCGGGATCGAACCACCACTGTCGTCTTGAACTACATGCACCGGACCATCGGTGGCGAAACGACCGATGCGCTCTTTCCGCTCTTTCACTACCGTCGTGGCGCGCGCCCCGGCGGCAGCGACGAAACCAGCCTGACGCTGTTCCCGGTTTTCCACTATCGCAGGGACGCGCAAAGCACGGTGTTCGCCTCGCCGCTCGCGGCCTGGCTACGCCGCAGCGACAAGCAAGTCGGATTCGCCGGACCCTACTTCTGGTATCGCAGTGAGGCGGTTGCGGCGCGGATAATTCCGCTGCTGTATCTCGACCACACGCAACTCGACACGGGCGAACGCACTCGAATGTGGGGCAACGTTGTGGCGGTGGACGGGCCCGGCCATGAATCGCGTGCCGTGATTCCGTTCTGGGCACGCTACAAGAACGCCAAAGAAAACGGCACGTACGTCTTCCCGACGTTCTTCCATCTGCGCCGCAACGACGGCTACCGGCTGGATACGTTCTTCCCGCTGCTGTGGCTCTCGCAATCGCCAAACACGCACACCACCGTCCTCGGTCCGTATTTCACGCATCACTCTCCGCAGCGGACGTCGACGGGCGTCTTGCCCTTCTACTATCGCGAGAACACCGACACGCACGACCTCTTCATCACGCCGCTCTTTGCCCATTCCAAGAACCGCAAGGAAGGCAGCGCGTACACGTTCGCCTGGCTCTACCATCAGACAGCGCAAGGGCCGAATCTGTTCCGCACGGTTCTGCCAATCTTCTTTCAGTGGCGCGACAAAGACACGAGCACCACCGTCGGGCTCCCTCTCTTCTGGCATTTTGCGAACAAGAGCGAGCACACCTCGACGACCGTCGCCGTCCCCTTTTACTGGATGACGAACGGCAGCGAGCGCACGCGGGGCCTGCTCTCGGCGTGGTACTCGCGCGATGGGGAAAAGCGTACGGGCAGCGATGCGCTGGTGCCGCTGTTCTACGAACGGCACACGCCCGACGCCCAGACCCTGCTCACGCTGCCATTCGGCTTCAAGAGCGCGAAGACTTCCCTGTGGTGGTACGTCTGCCCAGTCTCGTTTTACCATCACGACTACGTGACCGACACGCGCACGCTGGTCATTCCACCGCTGCTTCACTATTCGAGCAGCAGCCCCGAACGCTCGCTGAGCTCGTGGTTCCTGCTCTTCTGGCACAGCAGCAATATCACCTCGTCGAAGACCATCGGACTCCCGCTCTTCTACGACTTTCATTCGTATCACCAGAGCCGCTTCTCGATGGTGCTGCCGCTCTTCTTCCACTACCGCAACGAGACCATCGGAACCTCGACGACCGTGGCGCCGCTGTTCTTCCGCTACGCCAGCCCGACGGATTCCACGACCATCGGCTTTCCTCTGCTGTGGCGATTCTGGAGCCCGGATCGCGCCACCACCGTCGTGTTTCCGTTCTACTTCAACGTGCGGCGCCCGACCTCGGACGTCACGTACGTCTTCCCCAACATCTACTACCGCAAGGGCCTCGCAAGCGAAGCGGGGACCTCGCACTTGTTCGTGTTCCCGTTCTGGGAGTCCGAGGTCAAGCGCCCCGGCGACTCGATGTGGGAAGCGCTGCTCGGCATCGTCGGCTGGGAGCGCATCGGCCGCAATCGCTTCCTCAAGCTGCTCTTCATTCCCTTCGAGCTCGAGCCGGCACCTGCCGCGAAGACCGCCTGGTACGGCAAGCCGCCAGCGCGAAATCGCGAGCGCGTCGCCCGCGGTCTCGATATTCGCTCCTGGTAACTACGATTGAGGCTGCTACCGCCACGTGTACGGCGGCTTCGGCGTGTTGTCCGTGCCCGGGTTGGTGCAGGTCGTGGCATCGACGAAGCCTGAACAGGTTCCGCTGGCATGGTCGGCGCGCAGCTCGACGTCGCCGACCAGCCCGCCTCCCGTGAGCGCTCGCCCCTCGAAGTAGTCCAAGGGATAGAACGTCGTCATCGCTTGCGTCGAGCTGCCCGTCACCGAGAAAGCGGCGCCCACGATACTCAGCGCGCCCACGGTTGCGTCGGTGACTTTGCCGCCCACCACTTGCGCGTGGTCCTGAATCTTCGCCGCACCCGTCACCCCGCTTCCAGTGACCAGGGCATACGGGCCAACGAACACGGTTGACGGCAAATTGGCGGGCCCGCACCCTCCGCCGTTGCTCACGCGAGTCGTACCGGACGGACAAGGATCTTGCTTGCCGCCCTGAAAACCATCTGGCCACGCATCCCCGAGCTCGACCATGAATGGATAGCGCGGCACCGTGCCGTACGCCTGATCCCAGACGATGCTCTGCTGGGTCGACGGCGTGGCGGCGACCACGAGAAAGAGCGCCTCGCCGGACTTCACACAAAAGGTCAGCGCCGCGTCCGATCCCTTTTGCAGGGCACTGTAGCGAGGCGTGGTGATGCTGGCGTCGGTCGCCACCAGGCCCCAGCGCCAATCCGGGCTCGCAGGTGCGGAGGTGACGCCGCGAAAGGTGACAGTCACGCTCATCGCGCCGGAATCCGGATACAAGCGAATGATGTTGTAGCCGAACCGCTGTGGCGCCCAGGAGAAGGGTGTCATGAATCGCCGATTGTTCGCGTAGTCGGAATCGAGCGGCTCCGCCTTGGTCAGGCGCAGCCGCCGAGTATTCTGAGAGGTATCGGTGACAAGACCGTAGCTCTTTCGAAAGAGAGCTCCTTGATTGCCACCGGCGCTACTTTCGGGCGTTGGGTCCTGGTAGTCCCAGGTGATGTTGTGCATCGCCCACTCGCCGATGAAGTCATTGAGCTGGCCAATGTTCCAGCCCTGCGCATTCATAATGGCCGTGAAGGGATCGGCCACCGCCTTACCGGTCCAAATCGCGTTGACCGCGCTGTAGCAGTATTTGTCTTTCAGGTATTCCATGAACTGCCAGTTGCAGTAACGGTCGCGCGTCGAACCGAGATAGAGGTGCGTGGCATTGACCAACAGCTCGGAGCAGTGAACGTCGGTGGTGTGGTACTCCGGCTGTTGCTGCGCGGCCCAGTTGGCGTGGCTTTCGTAGATCCAGCCGCACGTATTCGGGCCGGAAGCGCAAGACATGCCGCCTTCGACCGATTGCACTCCGTGCATGAATTCATGCGCCAGGCCCCGGTGGTCGGCCAAAGAGTCGGGCCCAATCCACATGCCCATGTGCTGCGCATCCCAGGCGCCGCCGGTGAGTCCGTTGGCCGAATTCACGTGGACGGCGGCCTTGTACTTCGTCGACGAATTACACAGCGGCTCGCGCTCGTAGATCGGACTGCCGAAATACAGACTCCAAATCGATTCGAGCTGACTGAGCGCCGCCTGCGCCGTCGCGCTAGATACCGTCTCATTGGAATAGATGGCGAAGTGATCGGACTCGGAGATCTTGGTGTAGCTCGCATGGTCGGGATCCGGTCCACCTGCCACCCATGTGCCAGCCGTACAGGTCGTGGGCGGCGCGGTCGGGCAATTGCTCGCCCACGTGGTCGTAGTGACTCCAGGGTCGCAAGTCCCAGACGTCGACGTCCCACCGCTCCCACCGCCGCCCGTCCCGTTCTTGCCGCCCGCCGAGGTAGCGCCTGCCGCGGCCGAAGAGCCGCCGGCCGCCACACCACCGGCGCCGCTGACACCTCCACCTGCCGCGCCACCGGCATTGGCTCCGCTTGCAGCGCCGCCTGCCGACGAGCCGCCAGCGGGCGTAACGACGTTGCCCCCCGAACCGGCCGATGAAGTCAGCGCCGTCCCGCCCGCTCCGCCCGCGCCTCCAGATCCGCCTGCCCCGAGCGACGAGCTTCCACCCGAGCCTCCCTGCTGCGAGCCACGACCGGAGTCGCATGCCCCGAACGCAGCGACAAACAGCGTGCCGAGGAAGCCCATAAGAGCGCGTTGTTTCATCGCGGCGTATTCTCCTCTGCTAACAGTAGCCTCGGCCGCCGCCGGCGGCTCACCCACCCAACCCGCTCAGTTCAGCCCGTCGGCGTGACCGCGGATCAGGCTCAGCAGCTCCTCGCGCCGCGCTTTGTCGGGAAAGAGCTGCTGACAGTGATCGAGGGTCTTCTCGGCCTCGCCCGGCTGGTCTTGCTTGGCTTGCACGTGGGCCAACCATTCGCAGGCCGGGCGCAAGTTCGGCATCTCTGCAAGAGCGCTTTCGAAGTGGCGCTGGGCCGATGCAAAGTCCTTCTCGCGCGTGGCGTGCCAACCGAGGGTCAGTTGCCGCCAAGGCGAATCGGGCGATGGCCGCGTCTCCGGCTTGGCGACGTCCGAGCGAATCAGGAGCGTTGCCACGTGGTCGCCGTAAAGGGTTTCCCAGTGGCCGCTGGCACGCAGCGCCTCGATTTGTTCCTTGTGACGTTTGGGCCACAAGAAGAAGTCAGCGCCAGAATCGTCGACGATCTTTTCCCAACCTCGAACGAGCCCCAGCACCCGCGTGTAGTCGCGATAGAGCTGATCGCTGAACACAGTGTCGGCGCGCCCGTCGATGTACACCTGCAAACGGCCATTGGTGCGCAAGTCGAGGTAGCCGCCCCACTCGTAGAACGCGAAGACCTTGCCCGCCCACTGATTGGTTTCTGCGACATTCACCGCCTCGACGGGAAAACTGTATTGGCTCGTCAGATAGAGAAACGCTCGGCTCGACAATGGATACGGCCAAAGCCAACTGGCACCGATGATGAGCGCCACACCCGGAAAGATGTAGTGCCAAGGCAGGCGCGACAGACGCGCAAATCGCGCCAACAGGCGCTGCGCGACTCGCGACAGCCCATGCGCCAGCACCGGTGCGAGCACCAGGCTCTGCGCGATGCCGAAGAGGGGAATGAAGCGACGGCTCTTGAGCGACATCGCGAGCCCCAGGCAAGCGAGTGCCACGCTGGTGAAGCTCAGCCGCGGGTCCTTGCGGTGCAAGCGGGCGGCGAATAAGGCTGCCACGGAGCCGACGAACACAGCGATCATCGGGAAATAGAAAGGCGCGCGAATGCCCCCTGACTCCCACGGCGCACGCCATTCGCCAATGCGCAGATAGGCCGAATGCTTGAGCGCGTAGTGCAGCGGAAAGACGAAGGCGTCCGGTCCCGCCGGATTCACTAGGCACGCGGCTAAACAGCCGAGCCACAGAGGCAAATCGTTCTTGCCGAATGGCCCAATGAGCCGCGCGACCGCAAAGATGGTGGTCAACGCCAAGAGCCCGAAGAAGAAGCCGCCGTGCAAGTTGACCCAGAAGAAGAAGCCGACGGGCAGCAGCCACCGCCAGCGCGACGGCAAAAGCGCGAGCCGCAGCAGCAGGACGAATCCCAGCACTGAGTAGAGCTGCGGCCGAATGTCGAAAAACGGCGCGCCCACCGCCATCGCCAGCACGCTGGCGACGAAGGCAGCCAGCGGGCTTCCGCAGATCTTGCGCAAGACGCCGAACAAGGTCAGGAACGCGGCGACCAGCACGCCCCATTTCCACCAGACCAGCGTCTCCATGCCGGCGACGCGCGACCAGGCATGAAAAATCACATCCGACAGCCACTCGTGGCTTTGCCACGGTTTGCCCAGGAAGGTGAACGACCACGGGTCTTGAAAGCGAAGTGTTCGCGACTGCCAAAGCCAGCGCCCGGACGCCAAGTGCCACCACAAATCCGAGCCCATCATCGTGGTGAAACCGAACGACCAGAAGGTCAGCAGGCCGGCGAGCCACCACAGCGCGGACGACCAGCGCGACGCTGGAACCGGCGGCACGCTCGGGGGCGGCGCACGCTTCGGCGCGGGCGCCGGGCTCGGCTTCTCGGCGTTGGCAGAGCGCTGGCGTGACACGAGGGCGACTCTAGCCGAAAGCTCCCGTCGGCAATAGCTCAGACGCGGCCGCCACGCGCCTGCACGACAGCGTGAAACCAACGCGAGAACCACGATGCGGCCACGACGCCGACCAAAGCCGGAGAAACCAGCGCGGCAGCGCCGACGAGCTTGAACACCACCCGACCCTTGCCGCCGTGAATGAAGAGGTAAAGGTAGGCGGCTGGCCAAAGCAAGATCATGGCAATCGCCCAGCCGAGCTTGCGATCGCGGATGGCGCTGACGACCATGATCAACCACACGATGAACGCGAGCAGGGTCGCCACCAGGGTCAAGCCGGCAACCGTGCCTAGCAGGCGCCCAAGCTGCTGGCGTTCCCTTTCATCGAGCGGCGTGGTCCCCGCCTTGCCCAGGCGCTGATCGACCATCGCAGCGACGATGGCCGGCCCGTCCTTGAGCCAATTCTTGCCGGCAATCAACTCGCGAAGACACGCCTTGGCTGCCGTCAGCTTTTCTGGAACGGCGGCGGTGAGCGACGGTGATTCCGACGGCGTGGGTGCTGCCGCGGTCTATGTCGTTTCCTCCGCCGCCGCTCTTGCCGGCGCCGTCGCTTCCATCACGACCTTGGCATGATTGCGGTACGGCAGCGGAATCTGATCCAAGCGGTTGACGAAAACCTCGCGCCCGGTCCGCGAGTCGCGGTACTTGTAGAACGTGTCTGCGTGCGCAAGTGCGCTCCAGACGACGAGTCCGACTACGCCGAGCCATTTCGCCATAGGACAATTGAAGCCCGGCTCGGACGCACGCGCAATTTTAGCGGTCCCCGTCGAGCGCCGACCGGCGACAAGAAAATTTGCAGTGGGGGAGTGTGTTCCTTACCCTAGATGGATGCACGTGGAACGACGTCGGACGGAACGAGACCGCCGCGAAAGCTGGCGGGTGCCCATCGTGTGCGCCGTTCGCAACAGCATCAGCGGGTCGTTGCACCTCGGGCAATCCGAAGATCTCGCACCGGGCGGCATCACCTTGCGCAGGCCGCGCGATCTGCCCATCTCGCCCGAGACCGCCTTGACGCTGACCTTCGACCTGCCCGGCACAGGCCGAACCATCGACGTGGAAGGCCTCGTCGTCTCCGACCGTCGCGCCGGCGGCTTCCGTCGCACCGGCATTCGCTTCGTGGGCTCCTCCGCCGAGCAACTGGCACTGCTTTCCGAATTCTGCCGCCGACGCAGCTAAAAGCACCGTGCTGGTGCGCGGTGACGAGGGCGCGGAGAAGGAAGGCGGAATAGAGGGCGCAGACCAGGTGACCAACCCTTTCGGTCCGGGCGACCGATCCGCTCGGTTCCGGCGACCCTTCGACTCTCAGAGCAAGTACGCCGTGTACGTCTCCCTGCTCGACATGCATGGATCCAAACCAAGGAAGCTGTCGAACGGTGCGGGGTTCGGGATCACTAGCCCCGACGGGTTCCGGCTTGTGTCTGACGTCTGCTCTTGCAATGAGTATGCAGATCCACTAGTCACTCCTGCTGCCAATGATCCCGAGGTAGTTTCGCCGATGCACCGCCGGATGTTAGACCGCCTGCCCGCGCCAGCCGCTACCGTCGCGGTGCGGAGGGTTGGCCGTGGCCGCACGTTCGTCGAGACCTCGGTGGTTTATCTCAATCCACCTCTGCTCGGGCTCGTTTCTCGGGACAAAAACCGGCGGGTCGATCTGGATTGCCTGTTTCCTGGTGCGTCCGCGACGTGGAGCACGCGCATCGCGGACTGCCTGAAGTCGGGTCAAGGAGCTGTCTTCGCTGGCGGCCACCAGCTCGCCGATCGCTGGTTTCGCGTTGTTCTGTGGCCGACCGATGACCTCGCCTGTACGGTCGTGTTTACCGACATCACGGAGCAGATCCAGAACGCAAGCCGACTGGCAGACACAGCCAGCGCGCTGCAAAGCATGCTCGATGCCATTCAAGAGACCGCCGGTGTCGTCGATCGAACCGGGAAGATCCTGATGATCAACCAAACCGGAGCGCGCCGGTACAACGCCCAACCCGCAGACCTGGTTGGCACGAACCCTTTCGAAAGAAGCGACCCGGCATGGGCGAGCCGAAAGAGCAACCTCCGCAAAGTGATTCGTGGCCAGCAGGCGGTCGTCTTCGAGGATGTGCGAGACGGTCGCGCCTATCAGAATTGCATGTACCCGATCCGAGACAGCTCGGGCCGCGTTGACCGCGTCGCGGTGGTTGGTATCGATATCACCGAGCGTCGGCGGGCCGAGAAACGCGTGCGCGAAGCCGATGAACGCCTACGCCAAGTACTGCAGCAATCGGCCGACGGTGTCCTGTTGGTGGATACTCGCGGAGCGGTGGTCGAGCTCAACAAGGCCACGGAGGCTCTTTTCGGGATTCATCGCGAGGGGATCCTTGGAAAGACGAGCCGCGAGATTGCGTTGCGGTATACAGCGGCTGCCCGGCGGAAGGCACCGGAACCGGCAGCGCCGATCACCGTTCTGTGCAATCTCTTGCGTAAGTCGACGGAGGGACCCTTTCCCAACTTCTGCGCAGACACGTTGCACACGGCGAGTGGAAAGACGGTCCATATCGAAACGATGTGGTCGAGAATTCGAAACGGGTCGCTGGAGGTCTACGCCGCCTTCATCCGCGACGTAACGCAACTACGCGAAGCACAGCACGGCCGTGCCACCGCGAACCAGGCTCTCGAGCAAAAGAACGCAGCCTTGCGCGAGATTCTCTCGCACATCGAGGACGAGAGGAGCCGTGTCGAAACTCGGGTACAAACACAGGTAGATTCCTTTCTCCTGCCGCTCGTTCATCGGTTGAAGCTGCGCTCTACCCCAAGCGACCTCTCCACAGTTGGCCTTCTCGAATCTCATTTGCGCGAGCTGACCCACGCGGCGCCTAGTCGTGTTCACGCCTCGCTGACGACGCTGACCTCACGCGAGCTCGAACTGCTGGAGATGATCAAGCGCGACCTCAGCAACAAAGAGATCGGACAACTGCTTCGCGTATCGCCGCGAACCATCGAGCTGCACCGGACGCGCATTCGCAAGAAGCTCGGGTTGACCGGCCGAGCCGTACGTCTTCCGGCCCATTTGCGCTCGCTCTGAGGCCCGAACCACATACGTCACGTATGTGGTTCCGGTGTGTAAATCGCGGGCGTACTGCCATGCCGACATCACGCCAAACCACGCGACTGCTCCTACAATCCAGGCGAGCTTGACTTAGCGGATAGCCACGGCCGGGGGCGAGGACCAGTCGTCCCAACGAAAGCAGTACCCATGAAACTCCAGACCCGCTTCATGCTCTCCTTCTCGATCGGTATCGCCGGCGTATTGCTCATCTCGGAAGTGCTTCGGCAAAGCTACGAGAGCGGGCAAATGGCGCAGATCAAGAACACCTATCCGGAGCGCCTCGAGGCCGCCACTCGCGAAAACCTGGCGCCGATGGCCCACGCCGTCGAGCGCCTGCGCGAAGCAATGGCCGAGGGAGATATGGATGCCTTCCAAAGAGTTCTCAATCGCCAGCGCGGCTCCGACGGTATTCTCGGCGCGACCCTGTTCGATGCGAAAGGCAAAGCGGTGTTCACGTCGGAGAGCTCGGAAGATCGGGGCCGCCTTGCGCCGGGTATCCTCGATGCCTTGTTGACGACTGGAAAGCCGCAAGACCGTCGTGCGGGCAACGCCATCGAGATGTACCAACCGTTCGTGATCGGTACGAGTTGCCTGCAGTGCCATTCAGAACGCAAGCTCGGCGAGGTCGCTGGCGTCTTGGGCGTCCGCATGTCCAATGCCTCGTTCGTGCGCGTGCAGGATAGCTGGCTCGACGCCATGTCCGCCATGCGCCGAGCCACTCTTTCCGTGGGAGTTGGAGCGAGCGCCATTTTGGTGTTGGCGCTGGTCCTCTTGGTGGGCGCGCTCGTGCGCAGGCAGCTCACGCGTCCGCTCGCGGCTACCACGAGCTTCGTCGAGACGATCAGTCACGGTGACTTGTCGGCCGATATCTCCGCCGAGCTTCGCGGGCGCTCGGACGAGATCGGTACCCTGGCCACCGCGATGAACGCCATGGTGACAAGATTGCGCGATCTTCTGCACAACGTGCTCGTGGGGGCGCGCACCACGGCGACGGCGTCCAGCGCCTTGTCGAAGGTCGCGTCTCGCACCGCAGAGCGCGTGCGCGACGTGCTCGCCCGCAGCGATACGGCCGAGCGCTCTGCGACGACCTCCAGCGAAGACGCCGTGACTGCTGCGGCTGGCATCGGCCAGGCTTCGACCAACCTGTCCGCGGTAGCAAACCTCACCCAGGAGGTGCAGACGAAGGTTAGCGACACCGCGGTTCTGTTCGAGCAAGCGCGAACCGCCACGGAACAAGCCTCCGGCGACGCCCAATCCATCTCCGCATCCATGAAGGGTCTTACGAACGCTGCCGAGGACATCGGTAAGGTGGCGGATGCCATCAGCAGCATTTCGGAGCAGACGAATTTGCTCGCGCTCAACGCCACGATCGAGGCGGCGCGCGCCGGCACGATGGGAAAAGGTTTCGCGGTCGTCGCCAGCGAAATCAAAAACCTGGCGCAAGAAACGTCGCTCGCGACGAACGACGTGAAGACCAAGACCGGCACGGTCCAAGCCTCTACCTCTACGGCGATTGCCGACCTTGCACGCGTGGCAAAAGCCATTCGCGAGATCCACGCCATGGTCTCGGGAACCGCCACGGCACTCGCCGAAGAGGACCGCGTGACCCGCGACGTTGCAGAGCGGATTGCGCAGGCTTCGCTCGGCGTGGAAGATGCGAATCAAGGGGTCGGTCGCGCAGCCGAAGCGATGCGATCCATCGCGGTCGAGATCGCCGCCGTCAACGAGGCGATGGGCGACATTCGTTCCGGCGGAGATGCGGTGCAGGCAAGCGCACAAGAGCTATCGCGACTCGCGCGCGAGCTCACGGCAGCCGCCGACGCCTTCAAGCTTCCGCCGGCGCGCGCCGCCGACGTGGCACCCCTGCGCTTGGGGTAGGCCAAGAAACTCTCGGTGCCCATGGCACTTGGCGCCCGCGACGTTTTCTAGTCAACAAGGCCGCGTCCGTGGTGTTCTTGAAC
>CAZTTW010000029.1:12909-14295 GCA_964616265.1 uncultured Myxococcales bacterium
TTGGCGCCCGCGACGTTTTCTAGTCAACAAGGCCGCGTCCGTGGTGTTCTTGAACGAGAACCATGAACGAAGACCGTCCCACCCTCGTGCCACTGCGCGCGCTTCCCAGCGAGTCGGAGCTGGAGCGCAGGCTGGAGCATGGCAACGACGAGCAACTCATGGCTTTGACTGCGGGCGGGAACAAGGCGGCCTTCGCCGTTCTAGTGAAGCGCCATTTGCCCCGGGTCACGAAGTTCTGTCTGCGCTTTGTCGGTGAGATGGCGGCGGCTCAGGAGATGGCTCAGGAGATCTTCTTGGAGGTTTGGCTGAGACGCGGTCGCTACGAATCGCAAGGGAAGTTCACGGTGTTTTTGTTCGTCATCGCCCGGACGCGTTGCCTCAATCGTGCGCGCGCTGAAGGGCGCCGCGGCCGGCGGGAACAGGTGGCCCAGGAGGATGGACCAGCGTTGCCCAGCCAGCTCGACCTGCTCCTCGACAAGGAACGACAACGCCAGGTACAGAAGGCGCTGCTCGGGTTGTCGGTGAAGCTGCGCGAGGCGGTGCTTCTGCGCTTCGACCAGGGGCTCGACTACCGAGACGTGGCACTCATTCTCGGCTGTACTGAATCGACCACCCGCTCGCGCGTACGCCTGGCCATGTTGGCTTTGCGCGACGCCATCGCAGGAGAGGAGCCATGAGCAACGGCTGCCCCGGGAAGGAAGAGTGGCTGGACTTGCTGGATGGCGAGGCCACCGAGAACCGCGCCAGCGTCTTGCGCGCACACGCGGAGCAATGCCAGCGCTGTGCCCGCGAGCTGGCTCTGCAACGGCAGCTGATCGCGGATTTGGCGGCGCCGGTCTCCGTGGCGCCAACAACGGACGCGGCTGTCGAGGCGATACTGCGGCAATTGCCCCAGGGCCAAGCTGCTCGGGCACACAGCCGCTGCTGGGCGGTCACGGGTGGCGCGCTGGTGCTGGCCGCGGCCGCAGGCATTCTGCTGGTTCCACGCTTCGCAGGGGATCGCGGCACCTTCAGCGCGCGCGGCGGCGACAAGGTGTCGTGGACACAGAAGGTGGGCGCCGAAGTGTTTATCCTGGGCGGCAGCCTGGTGAAGCTGGAAGCAGGAGCCCGGGTGGCGCCTGGCGTGGCGCTGGTGGCCAGTTACCACAACGTGGATCGCACCGCGGCCTATTTGATGGTGTTCGGCCGAGACGCGCGCGGGGAATGGCATTGGGTTTATCCGGGATTCCAGGATCCGAGGAGTGATCCGTCCTCGGTGCCCCTGGCTCCCCTGCGAACGCGGCAGGTCTTGCCGGATTCGGTAGTGCTCGACGATCTGCCGGTCGGAGAGCTCGAGCTCATCACCTTGATCACCCGCGAACCGCTGCGGGTGTCGCAACTCGAATC
>CAZTTW010000030.1:0-14249 GCA_964616265.1 uncultured Myxococcales bacterium
TGTTGTACGCGAGCGCGATGCCTTTGCTAACCGTGAGCAGTGCCACGACGTCGCCAATCAAGCGGCCGGGCTTGGCACGCATGAGCTCGGCAATATCGGGGTTCCGCTTTTGCGGCATGAGCGAGCTGCCGGAACAGTGGCCCTCGCCGAGCCGCACGAAACCGAATTCCGTCGTCGACCACAGCACCAGCTCTTCGCCGAGACGCGACAGGTGCACGCCGAGCTGGGCGCAAGCGAAGGCCAGCTCGGCGCAGAAGTCTCGATCCGAGACGGCGTCTAGGCTGTTGCGCGTGGGTACGGCGAAGCCGAGGCTATCGCAGGTCTGTTCGCGATTGATGGGCAGCGATGTCGCGGCCAGCGCGCCCGAGCCCAGTGGGCATTCGGAGGCGCGCCGGGCGGCGTCGAGAAAGCGTCCGCGATCGCGGCTGAGCATTTCGGCGTAGGCGAGCAGATGATGACCAAGAGTAACGGCTTGCGCGCGCTGCAGGTGCGTGTAGCCGGGCAAGAGCGTGGAGGCGTGCTCGCGCGCCCGACGGCAAAGCGCCACGCGGGCCTTGTCGATGGCGACCACGATCGCAGCCGCCGAAGAAAGGGCATAAAGGCGCATGTCGGTGGCGACTTGATCGTTGCGGCTGCGCGCGGTGTGCAAGCGGCGACCGGCGTCGCCAATCAACTCGATGAGGCGGCTTTCGACGTTCATGTGCACGTCTTCGAGGGCCGGATCCATGGTGAGCTCGCCGCGCTCGAACTCGCCCACCACCTGGTCGAGGCCTGCCACGATCTGCTTGGCATCGTCGGCGGAAATCAAACCGACGGCGGCCAACATGCGCGCGTGCGCCTGGCTGCCGCGCGCGTCCTCGCGCAAGAGTCGTCGGTCGAAATCCACACTGGCGTTGAGCGCTGCCGCCGCATCGTCCATGGCGGCTGCAAAGCGCGCACCTCGGCCGCCCGCCTTGGGCGCGGCCGTCTTCGTCTTGTCAGTCTTGTCCCGTTCGGTCATGGCGGCGACACACTAGCAGGCTCCTTCTTTGACCGCACCTGGCAGCCACGCTACCGTCGGAGCACCATCATGAAGATCCTGGGCATCAATCACTCGAATGACGCGGCGGCGGCCCTGGTGGTCGACGGGCGGGTCGTCGCGGCCAGCCAAGAAGAGCGATTTTCGCGCCTCAAGCACGACGCCAGCTTTCCGGACAGGGCGATCGATTTTTGCCTGAAGACTCAAGGCATCGCTCTCGGCGATCTGGACGCCGTCGGATTTTTTTGGAATCCCGGCATTCACGCCGAATCGCCGCTGCGGCGCCTGACCCAATCGGTGCGCCACCACGTGGAATACCTGTACGGCGTACCGGCGCGCCTGATTCCGCGCCTGCACGAACGGGTGAGCCGCATGGAGGAAACGATTCACCTCGCCTCGGGGCGCAAGCTGCCCATCCACTTCCTGACCCACCACCTGTGCCACGCCGCCGCGGCCTTCTTCACGTCGCCCTTCGAGGAAGCCGCCATTCTGACCGCCGACGGCTACGGCGAGCGCCAATCGACGACGATTTACCGCGGTCGCGGCCTCGAGCTCGAGCTTCTGGCCGAGATCGACTTTCCCCACTCCATCGGCTCGCTCTACGCCGCGCTCACCGACTACCTAGGCTTCCGCGCCAACAGCGGCGAGGGCAAAGTCATGGGACTTGCGTCCTACGGTCGCGAAAGCGAGTACGTCGGCAAGCTTCGCAAGCTCATCGCGCTCACCGAGCGCGGCTTCGAGCTGGATCTTTCGTATTTCGAGTTTTTCCACGAGCGGCCGCACCGCTACAGCGAGAAGTTGGTCGCCCTGCTCGGTCCGGCCCGCAAGCCCGAGAGCGCGGTCGACCGCCGCCACGAGGACATCGCGTTTGCGCTTCAAGCGGTCACCGAAGAGGCCATGCTGCATCTGGCAGGCATGGCGGGAAGGCTGACCGGTGCCAAGAATCTGTGCGTCGCTGGCGGCGTGGCTCTGAACTGCGTGGCCAACGGGCGCCTGCAGCGCGAGACGGACTTCGAGAAATTTTTCTTCTATCCCGCAGCCGGCGATACCGGCACGTCGGTCGGCGCCGCGCTGGCCGTCGAGCATCTCCTGCATCGCGCTCCGCGCTCGATGGAAGTCGCCAGTGAATACCTGGGCACGGGATTTACGTCCGCCGAGGTTCGCGCCGTGCTCGATCGCGGTCGGCTGCGCTACCACACGCTGCAGGATCCCGAGGTGACCGCCGCCCGCATGATTGCCGACGGGCTCATCATCGCGTGGTTTCAGGGGCGCGCCGAGTTCGGGCCACGGGCGCTCGGGAACCGATCGATCCTGGCCGATCCTCGCTGCAAAGAAATTAAGGATCTCTTGAACGCCACGGTGAAGTTCCGCGAGCCCTTCCGACCGTACGCCCCGTCGGTGCTGGAAGAATCGTGCGGAAAATACTTCGGCAGCGACGTGCCGTCGCCCTACATGCTTCGCGCCTACCCGACCCGGCCGGAAATGATCGAGGTTTTGCCCGCGATTACCCACGTGGACGGAACCGCTCGCGTGCAGACCGTCAGCGCGAAGCAGAACCCACGCTACTACCGCCTGATCAAGGAATTCGGTCGCATTACCGGCATCGACTGCGTACTCAACACGTCTTTCAATATCCGCGGCGAGCCCATCATCAACACGGTCGACGAGGCCATCAAATGCCTCATGACGACCGGCCTCGATGCGCTCTTCGTCGAAGATTTCCTGGTCGTCAAGGATCCCGACAAAGTCGCGCCGTACATTTGAGTTCTACGGACATGCGGCGCCCGTCGCGCCACCGTAGTTCCAGTACACGTAGTTGCCGGTCCCATCGGCGGTAGCCGTAAAATAGAAGGCGTAGCCGCTGTTATTGGCGGCCGGTAGCGGAATGGCGCCGCTCGACGTCACTTGCGCGGTATTGACGTACAGCTTGCGACTGCCGACGTTCGCGTAGGTCCACCAAGCAACATTCTTGTCGCACGTAAGGAAGCATACATCCGTCGTCTGGTTCTGCGCCTGCGCCGACCCTCCACCCGATCCGGTGACGATCGTACAGGACGGGACGGAGACTTCCACCGAGTTCGCGGAGCTGCAGTTACCGGCCGAGTCACTGCGAGCAGTCAGGACATAGTAGTACGGCGTACCGTCCGATGCGGTCGAATCCGTAAACGGCGAGCCGTTGGAGATGCCAACCGACGTGTATCCGCTACCGCTGGTGGTGCTCCGCAGAATGTTGTACGCGGTCGTCGTCACGCTCGAGTTGGTCCAGGTCAGTGTCGAACGCGTGTGGCCCGATCGCATGGCCGCCAGGCCAACAGGCACCGCGGGAATGATACAGGCCCGCGCCGAGGTAGCGGCCGACTGACTGGACGAGCATTGTCCGGCGGCATTGCTGGCGCTGACTTTGTAGTAGTAGGTGTTTCCGTTGGTCAGACCGTTTGCCGTGTCGGTGTACGTCGCTGCGGTTTGGCCGTTGCTGACGATGGTGTAGGTCCCGTTCGAGCTGTCGCTGCGGTAGACGGTGTACGCGGTCGCACCACTGACTGCCGCCCAGGTGATAGTAATATTACCATTCGCACTGGCGGATGCGGTGGGACTGGGAATGGGCGGGTTGGCGCAGGTGGTGGTGATCGAGACGGTCGAAGACGTCGCCGTGCACGTCGCGCCTACCGCGGTGATTTGGTAGTAGTAGACCGTGTTCTTGACCAGGGTGCTGGCCGAGTCTACGAAGGTCAAGGTCGAGCTGGTCACCGTCCCTATCGACGTGAATCCGGTCGTGCTACTCGCACTGCGGGCGAGGTTGTAGCCGCCCGACGGAGTCACGCTCGCCGCACTCCAAGTCAGCGTGACCTGCACGCTTCCAGTCGCCGTCGCCTTGGGATTGGTGGGCGCCGTCTGGGCACAGACTACTCCGGGCGTGGCGAAGACTGCCGTGTCGTACGCCGAGCTGCACGAGCCGTTGCTGGCGCTCACTTGATAATAGTAGGTGGCGCCGTTCGTGACATCGCTGTCGGTGTAGCTGGCGACGGTTGGCGACGCGATGGTGGCCCAGGTGCCGGAAGTCCCGGTCCTCCTCTGCAGGGTGTACGACGCCGCAGGAGGCGTGGACGGATCCCAGCTGAGCGTCACTTTCGAGTCGCCCGCTGTGGCGGTGATGGTGCCGGGCGCCGACGGTGGCGTGCACACCGGAGTGGCCGATGCCACCGCCGAATTGGCCGACGAACACGAGCCGTTGCTGGCGGCGACGACGTAGTAGTAGGCGGCTCCATCGGTCACCGGTTGGTCGAGGTAGTTCGTCGTCGTCGGAGTAGCGATGGGGGTGAAAGTGCCGGTCCCCGTGGTGTTGCGCGAGACCTGATAAGACGTGGCGCCGGTCGAGGCAGTCCACGCCAGAGTAATCTGGCCATCGGCTGGTGTAGCCGTCACGCCGGTTGGCGGAGCCGGGGGCACGCAGGCCGGCGTGACCTGCACCTCGGTCGAGTTGCTCGAGCTGCACGAGCCATTGCTGGCGGTTACCACGTAGGAGTACACCGTTCCGTTGGCGACACTCGTATCGGTGAACGTCGTCGTCGAAGTCGAGTTGACGAGCCGGTAGGTCGGGTCGCTGGTCGATTTCCTGGAGATCGAATACGAGAGGGCTCCGGCAGAAGCCGTCCACGTGAGCGTCACCGATTTATCGCCCGGAGTCACCGCCAAGTCGGTGGGCGGTGCGGGAGCCGAGCACGACGGTGCGGCCGAGACCTCGGTCGAGTTGCCCGAGCTGCAGGTCCCGTTGCTCGCGGTGAGCACATAGTAGTAGGTCGTGCCGTTGGCGACGTTGCTGTCGGTATAGGTTGTCGTCGCTCCAGATGAAACTTGGGCGATGGTGGCGTAGCCCGTGCCGCTGCTCGAGCTGCGCGCGATGCTGTAGGAAACGGCGCTTGCAACCTGCGCCCAATCAAGCTTGACAGTTCCATTGGCCGGTGTCGCCGTTACCGTGGGAGCCGCCGGAGGCGTGCACAGACCGACGGGCGTGGCCGAAACCTCGACGGAATTGGCTGACTCGCAGGTCGCGACGGTATTGATGGCCGAGACCACGTAGTGATACGTGGTTCCGCCGGTGAGCCCCTTATCCACATAGGGTTGAGGCGGCGACGGCACCGTCGGGACGCCACCCAGCGTGGTGTAGCCACCGCCGCTCGTAGCACTCCGTTTGACGTTGTAACCGGTGGCGCCCGTCGATGCGCTCCACGCCACCGTGGTTTGCAGAGTGCCAGGGGTCGCCGTCGGATTGCCGGGCACAGGCGGGCGATCGTAGTGCAGGTCGGTCGGGCAGGTAACGCTGGTGCCCGTGCAGGTTTCTGCCGGATCGCACTGGTTGTTGTCTGTGGATGGATGGCAAACGGTATTGGCAGGCGCGACGGAGTCGAGCGGACAAGCCGCGCTGCTGCCGGTGCAGCTCTCGGGTACATCGCACAAGCTGCCGTCCGCGACTTTGCGACAAACCGTCCCTGCCTGCATGAAACCATCGACCGGACAGGAGACGCTGATGCCATCGCAGGTTTCCGCAATATCGCAGTCTCCGGCCGTCGGCCGACACGGCGTGCCGGCTTTAGCGCGCTTGTCCGCTGGACAGTCGGAGCTCGTGCCATCGCAGCTTTCGGCGACGTCGCACAAATCGACCGCCGGACGACAGACCGTACCTGCGGGCAAGGGCTTTCCACCGGAAAGGCAAGCCCCCGCCGGCACGTCGATGCTCGAAATGTCACGCGAACCGTCGGCAGCGCTATTCAAATCGTTACCTGCCGGCGCATCCGCAGCGGCACCACCGTCGGGCAGAGTAGGAGCGTCGGCAGGCGAGCCATCGGCGTTGGTTGGCTGCAAATCTTGAGCTCCGGCGCCATCGAAACCCGCAAGCTTTCCGTCGCTGCGGCCGCTCGCGGCATCGTTCCCGCACGTCCCTTTGGCAGCACACTCGGCAACCTGTTCGGGCTTCGTCAGATTCACGCAACCAGCGACGAAGCCGACAATACAAGCCATCGCGACTGCTCTAGCCATGGGCGGTCCCTCCTCACAAATTTACTCTCTCGCTTGAGAACAGCGAGGCGCACCGCACTGGGAAAGCCGTCGGCCGTATTGTGTCTTGCAGCAAATGCAGAAGATTGCGAGGAGAGAATGCTGCGTAGGTTAGTGGCGGAACGCGGTTCTTTTTATGAGCCTACTTTCGTCAGCCGGACGACGGATTTTTCTTTGCAATCTGAATAACGGTGCTATCCGCGAAAGGCATCAGTGTCGTTGGCGCCCGACCCTCGTGGTGTTCGAGCTCGCGGCGCGCGGCCTGAGAAATATCCAGATCCTTGCTGCGACCAAGACGTGCGAGCAACTTCGTCGAGCGCTCGGTCCCGAGTCGTCCAAGCGCAACGATGGCAGTCACCAAGACAGGTGCCGGCGGCGTCTTCATGCCGAAGAGTCGACCCAGAAATCCGATGGGCGCGGCCAGGCGACAAAGCGCTGCCTCGGCGTCGGCAATCGGCAGCGCGCCCGCCTCTCGACGACGAACCACGACCTCGATGGCCGCGCGAACCACCTGTGGCGGCGCCCCACGCGCGTCTTTGGATACCAGTTGAATGGCGCGCGGAACGACCTTGTCGCTGCCAACTCCCGAGTTGGCGCACAAGAGTAGCGCCCTGATGCGAACGTTCTCGTCGGGATCGCTCAGCGCTTGGGCGACGTAGACTTCCGCTGCATGCGACGAGCAGGCAGCCAGCGCGGTCAAGGCGTCGCGACGAACGCGCCAGGCCTTGTGTTTGAGCTGGCGAATGAACACGTCGGCAGCCGACTCGGGCGCCTTGCCGGACACGCATGCGATGAGCAGGCGTGCTGTCTGCTCCAGCTCGACGTCCTCGCTCAGCACCTGCAGGGCAGCAGCGACGCCTCGGGCCTTCATCTCGGTCAGGATCCACGCCGCTGCTTCGCAGATCTTGGGCTCGGCAGTCACGATGACGGACGCCACCGATTTCGCTGCCGTGTCCACGCCTTGCTCGAGCAGTGCCAGAAGGGCCCGACGATCTTCTTTGTTTTCGGGGAAGTCGGTGATTACCGCTTCGACGGTCGGCACATCGAAAACCTCGGGCAGGGCTTTCGGCGCCACGCTCTTGATCCGTTCCAGGATGCCGGTCGCCTGAACCGGCAACTTCTGTGTGAACGCGTAGCGCGCGCCCTTTTGCAAAATGCGCACGGGGTTGCTGTCGCCGCTGCCCTTGGGTGGCTCTTTGGCTGGGTCGGTACGCATCGCCTCGACCCAGTTTTCCGCCAAAACCCATTCTTGCAGCTCCACCGGCAGGCGCGTGATGGGGACGATCTTGCGGCGGCACATGGCGCGCAAGGTTTCGTCCACTTGGCGCGACGACGGCATCTTGAGCATGCGCTCGGTGATGGCACGAAGGACCGTCGCGGCCGGCTCGGATGGAGCCTCGTCGCTGGCAGGTGTGTCCTTGAAGATCAGCTTGGTCGTGCCGTGCAGGGCCAGCACGGGAAGCCCCTGCACGAGCACGTCGAGCGCATGCACCGAGCGCAGCGCGGGCACGTCGCGAACCAGCGCGTCCACCGTCGAGCACTGGAAAAGAAGTTGGCGAAGCAGATCGAATTTGCGAAGGAAGGAGTACGCGGCGGCATTGGTGAGCTGCTCGCTCTGGTCGAGCACGGCCGCCGGTGTCGTGGCGCCAAGCGAAACCGCGACCCGAAGATCCCGCGCCAGTCGAGCGAACGCGAAACGCACGTGCCACGGCTGCTCCGCGCTGCTTGCCGGCAGGTCGGTTTCGCAGACGATCGAAATGTGCGCGATCTTCTTGTCGACGAAAGCTCGGGCCAAGCGCCGACCTTCGTTGGCCGGTACTTTTTCGGTCGGCGGCGCACTGACGGCCTCGATGAAGGCGTTCCACTCCGGCTCGGCAATGCCGCGGGCAAAACCCAGCGCCACCAGGCCGCGTTGCTGCAAGATCTCGAGAAGTTGCAGGATGAACGCTCCACCGATGGACGGACCGACAATCTTGCGCAACTCCACCCGCTGCGGCGAGCTGCCGTCGACCCAAATCTCAGGCGGTCCACCTGCAACCGCCGGGGGACCAATGAGGTAACCGATTTCCGGCTGCGTCCGCTGCAAGCGCACCAGCTCTTTGAGCAAACGCGCCCGCACCCGCGGAAAGTTGGGCTTCGCCGGGTTGAATTGCCCGATTTGCGAGAGCGCCCGGACCAGCGTCACGGTGAGCTCGACAACCTGGTCCGCCAGTGTATTCATGCGCCGTCGCGTCTCTCCGTTCGAGGTGATTGTACGCCAAGCGCGAAAAGACCCAAGAAAGCAGGCAAGAAAGCAAGACTGTGAAGTCCTGCCGTGGGCGCTCGAGCTTTAGCTTGCGCGACGGGTGCGCAAGCCGCCCAGCTCGTCGAAGAAGCGGGTGGTCGTGTCGATGCCGTTTTCCAGCGACTCGACGACCAAGCCGAGCAGGTCGTCGTTATCGTGGCGAAGCACCTCGTAGTAGCGCTGTCGATCGATGGAGTGGATGATGGCCGGCAGGTACTTGGCGCGCAAGAGAATGTAATTGGTGATGAGGCGCGCGACTTTGCCGGTGTTCTTCGTCCAAGGATAGGCGCGCAACAGGCGCAACTGCAGCCGCGTGGCGGCCACCACCGGGTGCAACGAGGTGAAATCCGACGACTTCAACCACTCGTCCAGCTTTCGCATGTGGTAGCCGATTTTCTCGGGCGCGCAGATCTCGTGATAGTAGAGCCGGTGGAGCGGATTTTCTTTGCGGTACGGCCATCCTTTGGCTGCCGCCTCGGGCGTGACCATGCCGTAAACCTTGCGGATGAGCTCGACGTCCACCGCGGGCGGCTTCTTCGATCCCGCCAGCTCGCGCAGGTAGTCCGCCGCCAGCTTGTGCGTGCGAACCTCCTCGTAGGTCGGGATGAGCGACACGTCGCTGATGATCCTTTGATCGATCGCGGCTTTCAGCTCGGAGTAGGAAAGAACCACGCCGTCCAAGGCGTTGTCGTGGAAGAGCCACGAGATGTCCAACTTCGCCTGGTAGTCGCTCGCGACCCTATCGGGAAAGGCGCTCACCTTGTCCGCAAGCATCCCCATCTTAGCATCAAGCTCGAACAACCTCGCTTCCATGCCTGTCCTTCTCCTATCTAAGCAAAGGACCCTGAAGAGTCCGTTAGATCCCCCGCGGGCGAGCGCTCTCGGGCTAAGCCCGCCTGCACTCACGCGCCTACTAAGCCGTGCTGTTGATAGACGCGTTATCTCGCAAAAGAACCCTTTAGTCAAGCGGGGTTACATACCTTGGTCAGCATTTAAGACGTAAGATGTAATACATATTTTACTATTTAATTAATTTCGTCGATCGGGCCGATGTCGACCCGAGACGTACGCTCAATTGCTTGCAATCATTGGGAAAATGCACGGACCAAAAAATTGACTTCGGGGTTAACCGCAGGATGATGGTCGAGCTTGGCGAGTCAGCAGTCGGGCGGCTGAATTTTCCGTCGTCCGCTGCCCGTCCTGTTCGCCATCCCGCTCGAATGATCTCCGAGATCGACCACGACCCCGGCCACGTGCCCGTGCTTCTGGAAGAGGCGATGCAGTTCCTTGCCCCGGTGTCGTCGGGGATTTACTGCGACGCCACGCTCGGATTAGGGGGGCATACTGCGGCCCTCTTGCAGCGCTCGGCCCCGACCGGACGGCTGATCGGTATCGATCGCGATCCGGACGCCATCACCCAGGCGCGCGCGCACCTGACTGCCTTCGGCGAGCGGGTGACATTCGTGCACGGTCGCTTTGGCGCCATTCAGTCGCTGCTCGAAACCGTCGGAGTGCCCCAGGTGGACGGCTGTTTGATCGACCTCGGGGTTTCGTCAATGCAGCTCGACCGCGCCGACCGAGGGTTCTCGTTCCGGCGCAGCGGGCCGCTCGACATGCGCATGGACCAAAGCCAGGGCGAGACCGCGGCGGATTACCTGCGCCATGCCGGCGAAGAAGAGCTGGAACATGTCCTTCGTGACCTCGGCGAAGAGCGATTTGCGCGCAAGATTGCCCGCACCATCGTCGAGTCGCGCGACCAGATCGACCTGTCTACGACGACCGCGCTCGGCGAGCTGGTGTCTCGCACCATCGGACGGCGCGAGCGCCACAAGGATCCCGCCACCCGCACCTTTCAAGCCCTGCGCATCGTGCTGAACGACGAGCTTGGCGAGTTGGAGCGCCTTTTGGCCGAAGTGCCGACCTTCCTTCGGCCGGGCGGCCGGTTGGTGGTCATCACGTTCCATTCCCTGGAAGACCGCATGGTCAAACGTCGCTTCCGCGCGCTTGCCGGCCGCGACACAGCCGAACCCGCCAGCGTGCGCCTGCTGACCAAGCACGTGGTAACGGCCAGCGACGAAGAACGCGCACGCAATCCGCGGTCGCGCTCGGCCAAGCTGCGCGCGGTGGAAAGGTTGCCGGCATGAAGCCCGCCACGAAGCCCGCCACGAAGGTCGACGTCAGGCCCGCCGCGCCCAGCGAAGCCAAAGCGGTAGTGGAGCCGGGCGGCAGCAAGCAGCGGCTCAACATCGGCCTCATCGCGCTCGTCATCCTGGGCGTCACGCTCGTCGCCGTCGCCCACGTGGCGGTCCATGCCAAGCGCATCGAGGTGGCCATCGCGCTCGGCAAACAGGAGCAGGCGTTTCGCGAGCTGGTTGCCGAGCGCCGCCAATTGGAAATCGAAATCGGCATGCTCAAGGATCCGGCCCGCATCATCGCCATCGCGCGCGATCAGCTGGGCATGCGTCCGCCCGAGGCGATGGACATCCACGCGGCAAAGCCGGGCCAAGGAGCGCGCAAGCGATGATTGCGACGATTTCGACCTGGACCAAGCTGCGCGTGGTTCTGTTCGGCCTGGTCCTCATCGGCCTGGCGCTGCTGGTCGGCCGGCGAGCCGTGCAGCTGCAAGTGCGCGAATCGGCGCAACTGCGCGAGTGGGCGCAAAACAACTATCTGCGTGAAATCGAAATCGCGCCTCGCCGCGGGCGCATCCTCGACCGCAAGGGCAACGAGCTCGCCTCGACGGCAGATCTCGACTCGGTGTACTGCAATCCCCGGCAACTGGCCTACGTACCCGAGGGCAGCCGCAAGCTGGCCCGCGCACTGCACCTCGATCCCGCCGAGCTGGACAAAAACCTGGCGAGTAAGAAGGAGCAGTACTTCGCCTGGGTCAAGCGCCGCGTTTCGCCCGAGGAGAGCAAAGCCGTCGCGGCGCTCGGGCTTCTGGGCGTGGGCAAGCGCAAGGAACCTCGCCGCGTGTATCCCAACGGCGCCCTCGCCGCCACCGTCATCGGTCACGCGGGCCTCGACGGCAAAGGTCTCGAAGGCGTCGAGCTCGGCTTCGACAAGTCCTTGCAGGGCACGGGCATGGAAATCGTCGGCGTGCACGACCGCTTGGGCCGCGACTTGCTGGTCGACGGCGCCATCGACTCGTCGTCGTCGGCCGGCAAAGATCTGGTGCTCAGCCTCGACCGCTACTTGACGTACGAAACCGAACGCGTGCTGGCCGAGACGGTGCAGAAGCACAACGCCAAGGCCGGCATGTCGGTGATGATCGATCCCGCCACCGGCGAGATTCTGGCCATGGCCAGCGTGCCGACCTACAACCCGAACGATCCGTCGGACGCGGCCAAGCGCGGCGCGCGCAACCGCACCATCGCCGACGCGTTCGAGCCGGGCTCGACACTCAAGACTTTCACCTTCGCAGCCGCCCTGGACGCCGGCAAGGTTCGTCCCGAGGACCGTTTCGACTGCCAGATGGGCCAGATGACGGTCGGCAAGTTCCACATCCGCGACGATCACCCGAAGGGCATTCTCACCGCCGCCGAGGTCTTCAAGTATTCGAGCAACATCGGCACGGTGAAAATTTCCCGGCGTATCGGCAAGGAGGCGCTGTGGAATGCGCTCGACCGCTTCGGTTTTGGCCGACCGACCTATCTCGGTTTGCCGGGCGAGCGCCGCGGAATCCTGCGGCCGGTCTCGCACTGGGGGGAAATCGAATTTGCCACGCACGCGTTCGGCCAAGGCCTGACGGTCACGCCGGTGCAGCTCGCTGCGGGCTTCGCCGCCATCGCCTCCTACGGCCTGTACCACCCGCCGCGCCTGGCGCTGCACTACATCGGCACCGACGGAAAGCCCGAGCCCGTCACGCGTCCACCCGAGGCGCGCGGCGAGATGCGCGTGATGTCCGAAGCGGCGGCGCGCACGCTGCTGCAGATCATGCAAGGCGTGACCGAGGACGGAACTGCCAAGCTGGCTGCCATTCCCGGCTATCCCGTAGCCGGCAAGACCGGCACCGCCCAGAAAGTCACCAACGGGCGCTACGATCCATCGAAATACCTCGCCTCGTTCGTCGGAATCGTTCCCGCGGACAATCCGCGCTTGGTCGTCGCCGTGATGATCGACGAGCCGCAGGGAACGCACTACGGTGGTTTGATTGCCGCGCCGGCCTTCAAGACCATCGCCGAGGCAGCGCTTCGCTACCTCGGTGTTCCGCCGTCGCAGCCGGTGCAAGTCGGTGACAAGCAAGGCGACAAGAAAGGCAGCAAGACAGCACCGAAACCCGTGCCGGGGGCGCCAGCCGACAGCGAAATCGACGGTCCGGGCCTCGACGAGCCCGCGGCCGTCGTGGCGACCGAAGAAGGCGGCGAGGCAGGCGACGCGACGTTTGCCGAAGACGACGACATGCCCGCGACTAGCAATGGCGCGAGCGCTGTGTCTGTCCCAGATTTCACTGGCATGAGCATCGGTGAGGCCATTCGCGCGGCCCGCAAGGCCGGCATCGAGCTGATTCCGTCGGGCAGCGGTCTGGGCGTCACGCAGTCGCCGAAGCCCGGCTTGGTCGGCGCAGGCACCGTCTGCCGTGTCTCCTTTCAACGCGGAGGCGTCTAAGAGCATGGCGCAGCTTTCCGACCTGCTCAAGGACGTGGCGGGCGCCGTGCTCGTGCGCGGCCACGACGATTTGCCAGTGGCCGAGGTGTGCGACGACTCCCGCCGCGTGCGGCCTGGCGATCTTTTCGTCGCCGTTCCCGGCACCAAGCACGATGGCACGTCCTTCATCGCCGACGCGCTCGGCAAGGGCGCGGCCGTCATCGTGTGCGAAGCGCAAGGTGCCAAGGCCGCGTCAGCCGAGGCGACAAGCGCCGCGCTTGTCGTGGTGCCAAGCGCGCGGCAGGCCCTGGGAGTCATCGCCGCCAATCACTTCGGTGCGGCGGCGGCGCTGACCTTGACGGCAATCACCGGCACGAACGGCAAAACCACGACGACCTATTTGGTCGAAGCCATGCTGAACGCGGCGGGACGCAAGCCGGGCGTCATCGGCACCGTCGGCTACCGCTTTGGCGGACGCCACAAAGAAGCGGCGCTGACCACGCCGGGTGCGCTGGAATTGTACGGCAACTTGGCCGAGATGAGGCGGGCCGGAGCTACCGACGTGGTGATGGAAGCATCGTCCATCGCACTCGAACAGGGCCGCCTTGCCGGCTGTCGTTTTCGGGCCGCGGCGCTGACCAACATCACGCAGGATCACCTGGACTACCACGGCACCATGGAGCACTACGTGGCGTCGAAGCAGATCCTGTTCGAACGCTTGCTGGTGGAGAGCGCAGGCGTCGGAGTCTTCTTCGTCGACGATGAAGCAGGCCTCGCCATGAAGAAGGCGGTGAGCTGCCCAACGCTCACGCTCAGCCGGCACGAGCGCGGCGCCGACGTGGTCGTGCTTGCGCGGCGGCTGGGCGCGGAAGGCACTCGCCTGCGCCTGGGGACGCCGTCGGGCGCGCTGGAAATTTCGTCGCCGCTGGTTGGCGAGTTCAACCTATCGAACCTGCTGACGGCCGTCGGGCTCGCCATCGCACACGGAATTCCCGCCAACGCCATCGCCACCGGCGCGGCCCGTCTGCGCGGCGTGCCCGGACGTTTGGAGAGCGTGGGCAACGAAGCCGGCGTTTTGTGCGTGGTCGATTACGCGCACACACCCGATGCCCTGCTGCGCGTGCTCGACGTCTTGCGACCGCTGACCAAAGGTCGTTTGATTTGCGTCTTCGGCTGCGGCGGCGATCGTGACCGCAGCAAACGCCCGCTGATGGGAGAGGCGGCAGCGTCGCGCGCCGATATCGCGATCGTTACCTCGGACAACCCGCGCACCGAGGAGCCCAACGCTATCATCGGCATGATCGTCGA
>CAZTTW010000031.1:0-14185 GCA_964616265.1 uncultured Myxococcales bacterium
CGATCTGGTAGGTTGCCTCGTCCGTGTCCACGCGGATGAAGCCCGGCCGTACGCGCGTCGTGAGGCGGTGCAGGTTGGCGGGCGAGAAGGCCGACGGGTTCTTCGCCGCGGACTCCGGAAAGGCATCCGCGATCATTGGCGCAAGGAACTCCATGAAGGGCCGACCGCACCCTACCTGCCTCTCTACAAACAAGCTCTGGCTCTCGTGGATGCTCATGCCTCGCGCCAACCCCACCGGTTGGCCCCGCCAGGCGCGGGGCAGGTGCTGCTCGTAGCGTGCGTGCCCGGTCTCGTGCATCACTGACATCATCGACGACAGAAAATCGTCCTCCGCGTAGCGGGTCGTGATCCGCGTGTCCTCCGGAACTCCGCCACAGAATGGGTGATGGCTGACGTCGAGGCGGCCGTGCGAGAAATCGAAACCGAGGCAGCGCATCAGCTCGACACCCAATGCTCGCTGCTGCTCGGCCGGGAAGGGTCCAGGGCAGGTTTCGACGGCCTCCGTGGCTTGTTTGTCGACGACGCGGGCGATGAATCCGGGCAGAAAAGCCCGCAGTCGCGTGAAAAGCGGTCGCACCAACGCCGCGCGACCGCCGGGCTCGAAGCCGTCCATGAGGGCGTCGTAGGGGCATAGCGATAGTCGTTCGCCTAGAATGGTGGCTACTTCGCGCTTGAGCCGAACCACCTCGCGAAAGAGGGGTAGCCATCCGGCGAAGTCGTTCTTGGGGCGCATCTCGCGCCACCCCTGCTCCGACGCCGACTCGGCTCGCGAGCTAGCCTCGACCAGCTCGGACGGCAGCGCCGAGGCGCGGATGAATTCGCGCTCCATCTCGGTCAGATTCGCCCTTTGCCACGCGGCCAGAGTGTCCCTCTTTTCGCAAGCCTTTGCCAGCCAGTCGCCCACCTCGCGCCGCGTGACCTCCCGGTGAATCACGCCGCGCAACGTGGACAGAGCCTCGGCCCGCGCCTCGCCTGCGCCCTTCGGCATGATGGTCGCTTCATCCCACGAGGCCATGGCGTCAACGTGCCGAAGATGCGTGAGACGACGAAAGTGCTTCTCCAGGGTTGGATAGGTCACGGGATGACCATAACGTATTCCTCGCTGCGACTGAATTGAAATCCTAGGCGCATATTGGCATACACGCTCTGTATAGCTGTATTAAGCAGCCGGGACTTGCCGGTCGGCTCTCGCATGAGATAAAAGAACGAAGGATGTCGCACGCCTTGAGGCTTCGGGATGCAGTAGAGGTGACCTTTGAGTCGGGCATTCTGTCATTCGCGGATCGCGACATTGAGCTGAGCATCGAAATCGAGATTGGTAAGCAGCCCGAGTTGGTCGCCCTCAATCGCAAAAAACTCGAATGTTGGCTGCAATCGAATGCGCCCGATGCGGAGCAAGTCGTTCAGGTTCTCTGCAGCCTGGCGATGCTGGACGAAGGGAGTTCCAGAGTTGAGATTAGAAAGAAGCAGACGCTTTTTCAGCTCAACCAGCTCTTGGAGTTCACCAAGCAGCACGTCCCATTCTACGAGCCCGATACCTATCCCAGCGCAGTGGCCTCTCTACAAGAGATGGCAACGCTGCCGCTTCTCCGTAAGAGTGACGTCCGAGGCCGCTTTCTAGATCTGGTCTCGGGCGAGCTCGATCTGGCATCCGGCATTTCCAGCGGCGAGGTTTCTCTTGGCTCGACCAGCGGATCCACCGGCGAACGCTTGCAGTCTCTCTCTGGCCCCGAGGTCGCCCAGAACCCTGCCAGTTACGACTACGTTTGGTTTGGGCGGGCACAAGGCCGACCATCGAAGGTCGCCATTTTGACGACGCCGATTTGCTCGCCGACCGTCTGCCATCTCGGACGGGCGTCGTACGAAGAACGCCTCATCGAAAATGGCGCTGTCCTCACCTTGAACAGTTGCGAAGACCTCTTCGGTGTCGAGCGATCCCAAATCAAAAAGTTCGCGGACGATCTTCATCGGTTCAGACCCGACATCGTGTTCTGCAATCCGATGTACTTGCACTGGTTTGGGCGCAAGGCAACCGAGTGGGGCATCGCCTTACCCCCCGTCAAAGCTCTGTCGTCCTCGTATCAATATCGGTCGCTCCTACAGACCAGGGGCCTGCATCAAGTATTCGGAGCGCCGATCTATGACTACTACGGTTGCACCGAAGCCGCCGCAACGCCGGGGCAGGAATGTCCAAACGGTCGCCTGCATGTTCGATCCGAACAGTGTCTGGTTGAGGTCGTCAATGAACAGGGTGGCCCCGTACCGCTTCAAACCCTTGGTGCGATTGTCATCACGACGACCGCCGCGAGAACGATGCCGCTTGTTCGTTACATGGTTGGCGACGTGGGTTGCCTACAAGAGGCCGATTGCTCGTGTGTCCTCGGCGGCTGTCCCACCATTGTATTGCATGGTCGAGCGAAGGATATGCTGTACCTACAGAATAGATGGGTGACCACTCGTCAATTCGATGATGTAATTGGAACGACAGATCACTTGGACTTCTATTCCTGCAAGCAGCTTGACGAACGGACACTTCAGGTGAAGGTCATTCCATTCCTGGGGTACGAGGGCAGTTTCCCCTACCACGAGGTTGCGGAAAAGGTGAGTAGCGCGTTCTCCGTAGCGAACGTAATCGTAGAAGACGTCCATCGCCTGGATCCCTTGCCCGGCTCCTTGAAATTCGCGCTTACCCAATGTAGGTATCGCGAGCCTCCAGCGTGCCCATGAACGAAGCATACGCAGAACGCCTCGCCAGGTTGCGCGCTGATTTTCCCTTGCTCGATCGGAGAGTGGACGGAAAGCCGCTCGTCTACCTCGACTCGGCAGCTACGGCGCTGAAACCGCGGGCTGTATTGCAAGCTGAGCGCGCCTATTCGGAGATGTTCACTGCGAACATTCACCGCGGCGTGCACCTGCTTTCCGAAGAGGCATCGTCCGCCTACGAAAATGCTCGCCGCCGAGTAGCCACGTTTCTCAAGGCGAGTCCGCGGTCTATTGTGTTTGCCAAGAATGCGACGGAGGCTCTCAACATGGTCGCGCGCGGATCGCGTCTGACCAAGACCGACCGTGTGGTTGCTTCGATCTCGGATCACCACTCGCTGCTCTTGCCGTGGATGCGCGAGGCAACGCTGACGTTCCTCAAGAGGGACCCTCTTGCTCCGCTCGATCCGCAGGTCGTCGCTGACGCCATTCGAAAGCACGAGCCGCGCATGCTGCTGCTCAGTCACGCTTCGAACGTCACTGGTATCATCGAGCCGGTGGCGGAGATTTGCGCCTTGGCGCACGCCTGCGGCGTGACCGTCGTCGTCGATGCCACACAAACCGCTGCACATTTCCCACTCGACGTGACCGCGCTTGGTTGCGATTTCCTGGCATTCAGCGGACACAAGATGCTCGGCCCAACCGGGATTGGCGTACTGTGGGGCAGGCCAGAGCTGCTCGGCGGCCTTGACCCGCTGGCCTTGGGTGGAGGTGCGGTGGAGAGGGTCCGATGCGATGGCTACGAGCTGAAGGAATGCCCGTATCGCTTCGAGGCGGGCACACCCAACATATCGGGTGCCCTTGGGCTTGCTGCCGCCATCGACTACATCGGTGCGATCGGCTTCGACGTCATCGCCGCACACGACCAGGAACTCGCAGATAGGATTGAGAGGACGACAAGGGATATTCCCGGCATGCATACGATCATGTCGCCGGTACCGCATCGCCTGGCCCTGGCTCAGGTGGTACTGGACACGCCGGCACTCACCCCGAACGATCTAGCGCTGATGCTGAGCGACGGGCACGAGATCATGGTTCGAGCGGGATTTCATTGTGCGCACCTTCTATTCGACTATCTGTCATTGCCGTACGGGGCAGTTCGGATATCCGCGTACCTGTACAATTCAATCGACGAAATAGAACAGGTAGGCGCTGCTCTACGGTCGATTCTTGGCCGCTTCCATCGTCGGCGTATAGGCTGAAGAGCCATGGCCATGCATGAACTGCGAGGCGAAGTCGAGGTGGTGTTTGTGCGCAACCACCAGGTCATGCTCGGCCGCGCAGACGGCGCAGACCCATGGGCCCTGCCAGCGGCCGAGCTGCGGCAGAGTGACGTTGCCGCGTCGGAGGTCGTGCAAAGGCTCGCTGCTGAGCTTGGGTTGACCTTATTGGGTGAGGCCCGCCTCCTTGGCTCTGTGAAGGAACCAGCTGAAGACCCTTTGTTTCTGCAATTGATGGCGAATGTCTGCGGCCAGCCGTCGCAGGATTCATCGGACGCTTCATCGCGCCGCCATTGGGCCTGGTTTCCGCTTGCGGATGTGCCCGAGACCTGTCGAGCCCGTTGCCAACAGACCATCGCCGAGGCATCCGAGCAGGTCGTGCGGGACGCAGTCACGGCGTTCGATTCGCTCTTCGCGCAGCTTGCGGACACCCCCCTTCTCGCCGACATTAACCGCGCGGTGCTCGGCACCGACATCGGCCAGTACGGCTTTCTCAGCGCCAGCGAGCTTGTGCGGATACTCGATTTGGCGAGATCCGTCGCCGAGGGGCCGATCCTGGAGATTGGGGCGGGTCAAGGTGGGCTCGCGTGCGCGCTGGCGAAGGCCGGGCGGTCCGTGGTTGCGCTCGAACCGTCCCCCGTAGCGTTGCTCAGCCTCCGTATGAATGCGCGGATACAAGGAATCGGCGAATTGTCCAGCCATCGAGGCAGAGCCGAGCGGTTCTGTGATCTCGACTCCGGCGAAGAGCTTGCGAGTGGTCAGTTCGCTGCGGTCGTCGGAGCCGATTTCTCGTACTTCGTTTCCGAGCTAGACCGCTTTGCGCGTGAAGCCTTTCGTGTGTTGAGACCAGGCGGCCAGCTTCTGTTTGCTGCCGTGTGTCCGGTGTCCGCGAACGACGTAGCCGATTCGCTCGTTTGCGGTCCGTTCATGCGCGTGCCCGACCGCATCGTGCGTCTTCTGACGGGAGTTGGCTTCCGGGTCCTGGGAATGGAGGATTGGACTCCAGGCTATGCCGAGGTCGTCAGGAAGTATCTTGCCGCTACCAATGACCGTATCGATGTCCTTCGCGACGCGATCGGTACCGATGCCGTGCGATCCTGGCTCAACGAGTTCACGGTGGAGCAAGCGTTGCTCAAAAATGCCAGAATCGTTCGTCTGCTCTTCCGCGCGGAAAAGAGCCGAGACCGCGAGCTCGCAGCTGCGAGTTACGTCCCGTCAAGCGATGCGTGAAGGTCACGCTGGGATGTGGCCTGGAGAGGATCTCGCTGAAGCGCGGGTCAGCGATCTCGTCGAGTGCGGCGTCATCTGGCTTTATGTCCCGGATCTCTTTGGCTTTGACCATACGGCCCGATTGCGTTCAGCGCGATCGGGGATCCCGCGCTTTTTCCGTATCGGCTCCAATCAGAGGTTCGACAACGAGCTGAGTGTGCCGGCGGCGGCGAACGGCGTTGGAAAGGTTAGCCGTTGGGAATGGCTCGGCGGCCTTCTCAACTTCCACTACCGAGAGACCGCGTAAAACGGGTCCGGATTAGCGTCGAGGGGGCGTGATCGAGTTTCGGCACTCGACGGCATCGGCCCCCGTGCCGCTGTCCCTCGCTGGCGCGTCCGTCGGCCCAGCATCGGGGACGAGGACTTCGACGGTTCCGTCGCGCGACCCGCCCGAGCCGCCGCTTGTGCTGCCGTCACTGCCGCCTCCGGTCGCACCGCCCATCGCACTGCCGCCGTTCCCTGTGGAGCCGCCGCTGATACCGCCCGTTCCCGACCCCGACCTGCCGCCGCTGGTCGAACTTCCACCGCTAGCAACCCCCGCCGAGGCTGCGCCGCCCGTGGGGGCACCGCCTTGTGACGCGGTCCAGGTGCTCACTTGCCCAGTGCGGAAGGCTCTTGGTCGAGCGTCAACACGCGCGCCTTCATTGCCGTCTACTTCTACCAGAGCAAGTGGAACGCCGCTGGGCCCACCATGTTCCACATCGTACCGATGGACTGTACACGTTGGAGGGCTGGGCAATCCGTGACTGTCTGGGTCTACAGCAACGCAGACGGCGTCGAGCTCTTTCTCAACGATAAGTCCCAGGGCTCGAAGACCCTTTCCGCGACCAAGGGCACATCGCATGCCGCTTTCAGCGGCAATGTAGAAGCCGCCTCAGGCGGTGCGCTTTCCCACCCTGGGACCTGGGCGGGTTTAAGCCTATGCGGGTCGACCAAGGCCCAGAGGAATTCCATGTCGTTTCAACCGAAAGCCGAAAATCCCTGGGCCTGGCAGTGCCGACGCTTGCTGTGGACCGTTACCATGATGACCGTCGGTTGCAGTAGCAAAGCAAGCTCTCCGCCCGGGGCTGATGGTGCGATCGCCGGCGGCCAAGGCGGAAGCGCCAGTCAAGGCGGAAGCGCCGGTCAAGGTGGGGACGCCGGCCAAGGCGGAAGCGCCGGTCAAGGTGGAGGCGCCGGCCAAGGCGGCTCTTCCGTATCGTCCCAGGGCGGCAGCGCAAGCTTTGGCGGCATGGGCGGTTCGGCGGGCGTCGGCGGTTCGTCCGTCTTTTCCAACGGGGGCAGCGGCGGCGGCACGTCGAGCGGTCCCAACAACACCCCGGGACCCACCGACGGATGGGGCAACGTACGCTTCGACGGCGGCGGCTTCGTCGACGGTGTCGTCGCCTCGACCAAGGTGAAAGGCCTCTTTTATGCGCGCACCGACGTGGGAGGCGCATACCGCTGGAATGACGATCAGAAGCTGTGGATTCCGCTCCTCGATTGGCTTTCCCAGGACGACGTGGGACTCTTCGGCGTGGAGAGCCTCGCGCTCGATCCCAGCAATCCGGGCCGGCTGTACCTTCTCGTGGGGACCAGCTACTTCAGCAAAGGGAAGACCGCGATCCTTCGTTCCGAAGACTACGGCGCGAGCTTCGACACCGTCGACGTCTCCTCGCTCTGGCGGGCCCACGGGAATGGGATGGGCAGGCAAATCGGCGAGAAGTTGGCCGTGGATCCCAAGAATCCCAATATTCTCTTCTGCGGCAGCCGCGCCGCCGGATTGTTCAAGAGCACCGATGCCGGAAAGACCTGGGCCAGCGTGAGCACCCTTGGAGCCCAGTCGGGTGCCGATTTGGCAAATGCCAACGGCATCAGCTTCGTGCTCTTCGATCCTGCGTCGAGCCTCACCGCTGGCGGCGGGACCAGCACGCTCTACATGGGAGTTTCGGACGCCACGAAGAGTCTCTACGTCAGCAAGGACGGCGGCGCCACGTTCACCGCGATTTCCGGCGGGCCTGCCGGGCAGATGCCCAACCGCGCAGCGCTCGCCAGCGGCAATCTCTTCATCACCTACGGCAATTCGGTCGGGCCGTACAACCTGTCGACGGGATCCTTCTATCGCTACAGCGTGGCCTCGGGCACCTGGACGAACCTGACGCCCAAGACGGACGACGGCAAGGACTTCATGGGCGGCGGCGGACAAGGCAACGCGCTCGGTTTCGGCGGCGTCAGCGTGGACGCCTCGGATCCCAACCACATTCTTCTCACGACGCTCGGCTTCTACGGCGGGCAAACCCGTTTCCCCGACGGTGGCGTCAATTGGGGCGACCGCATCTACGTCACTTCCGACGGCGGCACAACCTGGACGACCGATTTCTCGCAAATGGACGCGACGGATCCCACCAAAGCGAACGCCGCGACCAACGGCAACGCGTGGATTAGCGGCAATGCCATTCACTGGGCCGGCGACGTGACGTTCAATCCCTTCAATGGCAAGGAAGCCTGGGTGATCTCCGGCAATGGTGTCTTCCACGCGACAAACCTCGGCGATGCCCTGCCGGTGTGGAGCTTCGATTCGAAAGGCATCGAAGAAACAGTGCCCCTCGACATCGTCAGCGTGCCGGGCGGACCGCTCGTCACCGCCATCGGCGACTACGACGGCGCTGTCTACAAAGACATTACTCAGTCGTACCCACGTCACAATCCCGCTATCGGGACGACTCAGTCGCTGGGCTATGCGCCACTCACGGGTGCTTTTCTGCGCACCGGCCACGTCACCGACTATTCCACGGGAACCGGAATCGAAAGCGACGTGATGTATTTCTCGTCGGACAACGCGACGACTTGGAGCAAGCTGCCGACTCCGAAAGGCAGCCAAGGGTTGGTCGTTCTTTCGGCAGACGGTAAGGTCTTGCTTCACCGGCCGGACAGCTCGAGCACCGTGTATCGCTCAGCCGATCAAGGGAAGACCTGGACAACCGTGACGGGCCTCGATGGTCAGGCGCAATACGCACGCATCGTGTGCGATCCGGTGAATGCGGACGTCTTCTACCTGCTCAACCAACAGGGCAAGCTGCTCAAATCGACGGACAAGGGTGCATCGTTTAGCGGGGTGGGTTCGCTCGAGGACGACTCGCAAAGCCAGTACCAATCGAGCAATGGCCTGATTCGCACCGTGCCCGGCCGCGAGGGACATCTGTGGGCCCCCTTGGATCAAGCGCAAAGTTGGGCTCCGAACGGCAAGTACAGCACCAACGGCTTGGCCTTCTCGACCGACGGAGGTGCCACGTGGACGCGATTGTCGGCCGTACATTCCGCGCTGGCGGTTGGTGTCGGCAAGGCCGCCCCCGCGGCTGCTTACGAGACGCTCTTTATCTGGGGCACCGCCGGCGACAGCAGCAATTCGCTCGGGGTCTATTATTCGACAGACAAGGGCACCTCCTGGAAACGCGCGAACGACGACAAACATCAGTACGGCGGTCCGGGTAACGGCGCCTTCGTCCAAGGCGACCTGAACGTGTTCGGCCGCTTGTACATGAGCACCGTCGGGCGTGGCCTCGTCTACGGAAACGTCAAGGACACGTCCTCGGGGCCGTAAACAGCGCTGCCCCCGCTCGGGCGCAACACGATTAAACTTATCTCGCTGGAAAATGGAATTGACCCCGCACTAGAACGAGGGCGGCAAATGCCATGGGCGACATCGATATTGCGAGCAGGAAGGTAGAGATCCTTGGAATCGCGGTGAACCCTGGTGGACCCCTGGATGGAACAGATGGCACGAAACCTCGTCGAAGCGTTCGACGGATTCCTGCCAGGCAAGCGGTATTTGCTGCTCGCCAAGCTGGTGTCGAGACAGTGAAGTTGCCCTCACACTGTCGAGAAGCCGCATGAATGGTCTCGACGAAATTTTGGCACCAGACGTCACGGGCTAGCCCGCGGATTCGACAACGGGGACAACAAGGAACGGACAGGGCGCGTTCGGCGCCACTTCCTCGGCGACCCTGCCGAGGAGCAAATGGCGAGGCCATGATGCCCGTGACCCGGCCTCGACTTTCACCTGGACGCCATACTTCCATGATGCCTATCCACTGTCGACGACGGCAGCGCTGCAAAGTCCGCAGGAGGTCACCGAGAACGGAGGGTAGCAATTTTTCACACTGCCGCCACAGCAGGGATCATGGCAAGACCAGCCTTGGGGGCACTCGCTGTCGTCGTTGCATTTAATAACCTGCCGCCACTGGCATCCATAGGTGCCCCCAGTGCACGCGAATCCGTCCGGTCCGCAGTCAGAGTCGACCTGGCACGGGAGCTGGTATCGAGGCCAACATACGTTCATCGTGACCTGCACCGTGGTAGGGCAAGGCGGAAGATCGACAGGTAATTCGTCGACCGAGGTAATGCCCGCGTCTGGGTCGCGACAGGCGGTTACCTGCCGGGCCATGCAGGTCAAGAAGGGGTTGCCACAATCCGAATCAGAGGAACAGGGTGAGAGAACCTGCGCTTGTGTCATCATCGCGTCACTTGTGGTCGCCGTGGCAGCATCGGGGACAGAGATGCCGGTGCAGGGGCCAATTTTCCCTGATGACGGCGCGGATGTGTAAGAGATCGCGTAGGAAGAGGAAGGACCTTGGACCACGACTGGGACGATGCCTTGTCCATCGCAACCGCAGATCTCTGATGGTCCGACGGGTCCTTGAAAGTTGCTCTGGACGCACACGCCCTTGGCCACGCACCCATCGGCGACAGCATAGCCGCAGCTCAGACCCGCAGGACAGTCGCTGTCCGTTGTGCAGGCACCGACAGCGCCTCCGTCGGGCTGGGAGACAGGCTGCATGTTCGGGTAATAGGGATAGATTTCAGATTCGGGTATGCCGAGGTCCTGCGCAAGTTGGCTCCAGTAGTCGGATGAGCCGACAGATCGCAAGCAAGTACCTGGGATGTCCACCAAAGAGCAGCCGTTCGGGTCCGCTGTCGCCGTCAAACTGCTGCCGTTTGCGAGAAGGAAGGTGAGCTGGTAGGTAACACCCCAGTCTATGGGACAGGCGTAGGTTCCCGGTGGAAACACCGGCAGCGCCAGCGTCGCACGGTACGCGTCCTGAGCTTTCGCCGCATCGGTCACGGTGACGTACACGGGAGGTGCGGGATTTGACGAGATCGTGGTAGCCGTACTGAACTTGAGCGCCGTGACCTGGTCGACGGCAGGAGGCGTCCCTCCATCCACCAATGTGCAATCCCCCGCGCCCGTACCGCTCGTGCCTCCTGTCCCGCTGGTGCCCACGAAGGCACCGGTGCTTGGGATGCCACCGGTCGACTTCGTGCCACCCCCAGCGATTCCTCCGCTGCTCACCGATCCTCCGCTTCCAAGGGCGCTGCCCGAACCACAGCCAGCGAGCGCGGCGAAGCAAAGCGCGGCGAGAACACAACAACTGGTTCTGATTGGAATCGAACGAGTCATGCCACCTCCAGATCGAGTGGGCACGTTAGCAGCAAATTCGAGGCCAAGTTGTGGTTTTGTCCTTCCACCCGGTCAGTTGGCCCTTACCGTTGCCGTCGTGAAAGTGATGCTCCCTGCGCCGCCCCCTCCAGCTTCCACCAGAATTTTGGCTTCTTCCATTTTCCCGAGCGTTAGACCCAAGCTGGCCCATTCTTTGAAGTGCTCGGTGATGGATATGTGTCCGCACTGGCGACCCGTCTGCCGGATACTGTAGAACTGCGGAAATGTGGCGTTGGCGCCCGTGACGGACGGCTGGTTCACCTGCGTGTGCTGATAGACGTCGTACGTGCCTCCGTCGACCGTAAAGGTGCCCATCTTGGTGCCACCATCAGCATTAGGCCGCGAGCCAAACCAGTCCTCCGCGATGTAGTATTCGACCATCGGGCTGACGGACCATCCATAAATCCCAATGAATGAGTAGCCGGCGCCTCCCGTCTTGTTGTGCGCGTAGTCTGCCGACACGGTCCCGAGTTGGTCGAAGGTCTGGGTCGAGTTCCATGTCAGGCCGACACGGGCCAGAAAATCGGCAGGCTCGTTCCATGTGGCACTGAACTTGGCGTCGACGCCAGCAACGGTCATGGATCCGGATCCTCCAGTGAACCACAGTTGATAGGAGAAGCCATTGCCAGCGCTTCCGACGCTGTTCGAGGTGTACTGCTGGCCGCCGGTCCACGGTGCGCCCGGCGCGCAGGCGTTGGATGCGCCTGTCCCCGTGTTGCCGCCGGTTCCTGCATTGCCCCCCGTTCCGGATTGACCGCCCCTGCCAGACGTCCCCGCGATGCCCGATCCTCCCTGGCCACCGGAAGCAGCGGTGGAACCGCCGGTCCCGGTTGATCCCCCTGACGTCGCCGATCCGCCGGCTCCTCTCGCCCCAACGCGTCCCCCGGTTGCTCCGCCGCTCCCGCCGACAGGTGCGCCGCTGCCGCCGACAGGCGTGCCGCCGCTTCCGCCCGTCGATCCGTCGCTACCACGAGCGGACGATCCGCCACTTGAGCCTCCGGCTCCCCCTCGGGAACTGACGGTCGCACCTCCGGATGCGGATGCTCCCGTGCCGACAAGACCACCGGTACCGGTCGCCCCCGGCGAGCCTCCTCCCTGGCCACCGGTGCCGCTGCTGGGGGAGGGTGGCGAGGCGCAGCTCCAGAGCAGCGCAGCCATCGCTAGGGCCGCAAGACACGCCGATTGCTCGGGACCCGGCACCCAAGGGCTTTGGTGCCCCTGCGGGTCTTTCGGCAAGCCTGTGCCGTGTGCGAGAAGAAGGCGTGAGCGATGCGACCGAGACCGGTTCATGAAGACTCCGTGGGATGTACCGGGAAGCTATAGCCTTCGAGCGCGACAGGCGTCTTCGCAGTTTGTGACTGCGGCCAGCTTTAGAGGGGTGCCAGTTGGCGCTGTTCGTCGGAGAGGATCGACACCGACCCCGAGCCGAACGATTCGGGGTCGTCTACCACCAAGAGCTCGGAGCGACGGCGACCGCGACCAAAGTAATCGCGGGGCCGGGATCCCGATACCCGACTGAAGGTGCGGTGGAATTGCGAATAGCTTCCGAAGCCGGCGGCAAGAGCCGCATCGAGAAAATTGATCCCCTTGGCCTGAACGAGTGCCAGGAAGTGCGCAACGCGCGTGCGTGCGCGGCGCTCGACGAAGGTGACGCCCAGATCTTTGTGAACGGCACGGGAGAGGAAGCCTTCGCTGACACCCAACTCTGCGGCCGCCGCCGCCCGATTCATCGTCGGCGAAGCCAGCAGGAGACAGGAAGCAAGCTGGCCAAGGGAATTCGGCCTCCGTGTATCGACGTTCCCCAGGGTCGTCCTGAGCGCCAGCAGACCGAAGGCCGCTAGCCTGGAACGCGCTTCGTTGGGGAGCCTCGCCGCCCAGACCCCGGCTGCCAGCTCGTCGAGCAACCTGACTACCTCGGCAGAAATGTCCACCACCGGCCGGCCCGCGAGCTGCTCACCGAGAGGCAGAGACCAAGACTCGAAAGGTGCGTAATCCCCGAGCGGTTCGCCCGCCTTTATCGTGACCCAACAATCGTCCACCAGAGCGGAGTCGAGCTCCACCACCCACATGTCGAAGTCTGAAGAGAAGTTGCCCATGACGTGGGGCACCCCAGGCAGAATCCAGCACAGTTGCCCCGAACGGACGACCTGGGTCTGCCTCGCGAGGTAGAGCATCGCGCTGCCACGCCGGATGAGCAGGCACTCGAGCTGGCCGTGGAAGTGAGGCGGCCGGATATAACGCCGGTCGAACGGCCACACCGCGCCTTCGCGAAGCGAGTCGTATATCAACTCCTGTAGCACCACCTGCATGTCTGTTACCCTCTACTGCCAACTTTACGACGGCGCCACCGAGAAAAGCGCCCCGGAGCACAAGCGCTCTAAGCGCCATTTTGTCTTCAACTGGCTTCGTGATCGCCGCCAAGACTGTCATGCGCCGGTGGCATTGTGGACACATCAAGGCGGCCGTCATGAAAACGCGTTTCAACAGGGCTGCCCCTGGCAGTCGGCCGATCCGTGGCATCTTGGCGCCTATGACCCATCGCCAGCGGCGGTAGCAGGTGATAGTGGGCCGGCCTTTTCGGAGACGGCAGTGATCTCTGCGGAGAACGTTAGTCATTCCGGCTGCTTCGTCACCAGAGTAGCCTCAGAGGCCGGACAGGTCGGGTGATCGCTTCCACCTTGACTGAGTCTTCCGGGTGGTCCTGGCTACTGCAAGCCAGAGATCACGGCAGTGGTCGACTGTGAGCCGCGCCACTTGGCGTGAAGTAATCCCAAGAAATGCGAAGTTGCCATGCTCGCCATCAAGAGCTTAAGCCCAGTTTATCAGCCAATTCGCCCTCGATGAACTGCCCACCTGGTTAAGCTCGACCCTTCAGATGGGATAGCCCACGGCCAAGTGTAGGAGTAATCTACTGAGATCATGCGCTACGTCCAAGGTGACCTTGATCTTCGCAGCTCCCGATCAATCGCCGCACGTGCACGTCTCGGCGTCGGCTTAGCAGCGCTCATCGCGGGCGTCAGCCTCGCCGGAACCGCAAGCGCCAAACCGTTCGAGGAGTATATCAAACCGACTCCCACAGTCGCGCCGCTCAGCTCCGCCACCTGGGGCGTGGCGGGCGTAATTCCGCGCGACATCTCCAACGGCATCGAAAGCGCCAAAGGCGCGGGAGTTCACCCGGACTACTACTACTGGGACGGCGAGATCATCAAGGCCACGGACGGCAAGTACCACATGTTCATGAGCACGTTCTCGGGGGACACGAATTTCGGCTCGGGCTGGTTGAACTCCGACGCCTACCACGCCATCAGCCAAACCAATGTGCTCGGGCCTTACGTGCGACAAGACTACGTGTACACCAACGGCGGCTCGCACAAGGGGCACAACGTCTCCGCAGCCGTCCTGTCTGACGGCAGCTACGTGGTCGTCGTCAGCGAGATCGTTCCCTTCCAGCTCTACAAGT
>CAZTTW010000032.1:0-14180 GCA_964616265.1 uncultured Myxococcales bacterium
CCACCATCAGGCGCACGCCTTCCGTCCATCCCTTGATGACGCCATTGAGCGGAAACTCCGCTGGCTGGCCGCGCACGACCGAGCTGTCGAACAGCTTGCCGTCGGGGGTCCATCCCGAGTAATGAACACGCACGCGGTCGCGCCAGTAGGGATGCTGCTTCCCCGTGCCCTTGGTCAGGGTGACATAGGCCAGTCCAGAAGCCGTCTTGGTGGCGTTCTTGGGAGGCGCGGCCACGTCACTCGGTGGAGCGATGGGGCTGTCGCTTGGCGCGACGACTTCGGCCGCAGCCTTCTGCGTTTCCGCAGGTGACTTGGACGCCGACCTCGGCGCGGAGGGCTGCCAGCCAGACACTTCGACCCAGTAGAGATCTTTGTCGACGGTCAGCTTGCTGTTCGGCTGATAGGTCTTGCCCTTCAGGACGACCTTCTTTCGCACGGTAAGCTTGGTTCCGTAACACTGATACTGCGCATCGCCGTAGGCGTTGACCGCAACGTACCCGCCCGCGAGCGACAGTTGCTGGTCATCGCCGCCCACGACGTCCGCTTCGGTCTCGCAGCGCGAGACACCCTCGGGATAGGTCTTCACGACCTCCTCGTAGCTTGGAAGAGGTTTGTCGCGCTCCTGCTTCGCCGTGCCCTTGGCATTGGCGAGGCTGGGAATGGATAGAAGTGCGACCATAGAGAGGCGGGCGATGCTTGGCTTCATGGGACCCTTTTTCAGGCGAAACCGTAGCACGCGCGCGATCGTCTGGCGGAGCCTTTTCGGCCGGTGGCTACTGCACGCTCAACATGCCGAACGTGTAGGGCGGAATGATCGACTCCCACTCCAGCTCGACCAAGCGCCGATAGTCTTGATCCCCATCCAAGGGACCCGCGGATTCGACGCCCCACTCGACGTTGAGCGATGGCGGCAGCGCGCTGAAGCCAGGACGAATCACCGAATAGAGCATGGTACCGTCGGCGAGCGCGTCCACGTTGAAGTAAAGGGCTGGTCCCTTGACCGCAGCCTCGGCGACGACGCCGTCGCGCAAGCGCAAGATCTGGCCGAACTGAATCGAGCCCGTCAAGACATCCACGGCGCTCTTCACGCCGTCGAGCGAGCGCGGAAGGCCCGCGAAGCGAAAGACGTCGGAGCTGACGCCGCTGACCAGCCACTCGCCGGTAGGCTGCGGCGATAAATAGAAGGGAAAGAAGTCGCTCGGCAAGGCGCGCTCGGCCCCAAGCTGCAAGGAGGTGCCGTCCATGCGAAGCTGCAGCACACGGCCGCGGCTTGCTTGCGTCGACGCTGACGATGCGACCGGCGACGGCGGCTCGGCCACGTTCGTCGGCTTGCCCATACCGAGCTTGGCTTTGATGGAAGCTGCGACCGTGTCGACGTATCGACTGATCCTCTCACCCGACATGCGCAAGTTCGGCCCTTGCAGCAGCCAAACGGAATTGCCGTCGGCAGGATCGGGAACCAAGTCAATGGACCAGGGAACGCCCTTTTCTCCGCTGGTCGCCACGCTGCCGAGCAAGTGTGGCGCGCGCACGTCGCCAAGGTCGACCAGCAGGACTACGTTCGCGAACGCTTCGAGCACGGCAACGGCCGGATGGGCGGCGAATGCTTCGACGTCGGTATAGAGCGACTTCTCCATTCCGCGCGGCAGATCCACGCGCGCTACCAGCCCGACCTTTTCGCCGCGAACGTCGCACACGAGCAACTCACTCTCCGTCAGAAGCACCAGCGTATTGTCGTCGAGCATGGTCACCGAGGTCGGCAAGGCGGCGCTGCGGATGGGAAAGTTTCCAATTCGGCTTGGACCGCCGCTCGCCCCCATGTGCACCACGACGATCTCCGAAACCATCGAGTTTTGCTGGGTCCGTTGCCCGAGCGATTGCACGATGTAAAGCCACGCTCCGCTCGGCGACAGGACATGCAAGTAGGCTGAATTGACGTCGATATCGAGCGCCGACTTCGACAGAACTGTCTTGGCCCGAGGGTCAATGGGCAGGAAATGCACGCTCTTGCCGTCAGTATCGCCGACCACGACGTACGATTTTATCGTGAAGGGGAGCGAGGAAGCGCCCGCCGGAGTCGTGACTGCCAGCACGTGGGTCTTTCGGGCACCAAGGTGACGAGGAACCTGGACGAGCAAGGAGCCGCCTTGCACGTGGCCTTTCACGTCGATGACCTTGCCATCGACGGTGACCTGCGTGGCAGCGCCAGCGTCGAGCTGCTGTCCAAGCACCGCCACCCATTCGCCGGGTGTCAGCACGCCATCGGAATCGTCGCGAGAAAGAGGCCCCGCCTCCGGCAGCGCGCGCCCACCCAGGTCGACTAGGCGTTCGATGACAGGCGCCCCCGGTTTCAAATCCGGCCGCGCCACACGGACGATGGGCGCTGCACAGGACGAGGCCAAGACACAGCCAAACAAACCGACAAACAAGCAGACAACAGACGATGAGGTGCGCATGGGTGCCGGCATCGTAGCACGCCTCCGCCGTCGAGATGTCGACGCTCAGTCGTCTGCGAAACGGCTGATGAGGGTGGCATCGAAGGCCGACAGAAGAGTGGGCGCCACACCTCCCTCACCGAGAGCCGCCAGAACAGAGCGAGCCTCGGCCTCCGTTCCTTGAGCAACAACGTAGGCGGTAGCCCGCAGGCGCGTACCTTCGTCGACCGTCGTATCGAGAGCCACGGAACGCCAACGAGCAGTTGCTTCAGGAACCGCACCCAGGCGCTCGAACCATGTCGCCCGCCCTACCCGCAGCGCGACCCCTTCACCCGGCGCTTCGAGTGGAAAGCGAACCCATTCCGCCGCGGCGTCTTCGATTTGTCTGCGCAACGCCTGGATGTCGGATCGCTTCTGCAGCTCGGGCGGGAAGGCATCCGCGATCGCGCGAGCTTCCTCGAAATGGCGTTCGCGCGCCGCCATCAGCATCAGATTCACGCGCGCCAACGTCCGGCTGGGCTCGTGCTGAAGCAACCAACGCAGAAGCGCGATGGCTTCGCTGCGCCGGCCGATCTTGTCGAGGCAAGTGGCCCGCGTGATCGCGGTCGCGGAAGAACCCTGCACCCGATCGAGAATGCCGAGCGCTTCCGCATAGCGCGCGCGGTGGATGAGCGCAATGGCGAGCTCGTTGTGTGGAATGGCGTTGGAGCTTCCCGCGTGGGCGACTTCTTCGCGCCACAGAGCAAGTTCGTTGCTCCAGGTGCCAACACGCACAGACGTCGCGATAGCAAAGATCGATGTCACGAGCACTCCCGCCGTGATGCCAATGCGAGGGTGCCGCTGCCAAAGACGCTCGGCCAGAGGTGCTGCGCCCACCGCCAGCGCGGCGACGGGAAGATAGAGGAAGCGGTCGGCGGCAACGATATTGTCTTGGATCGGAACGATGTGGAGGACCAGTGCGATAGCTCCAGCACCAAGCCCGAAGGCCATCCATTGCATGCTCGCGCCCCGTCGCGCGTACCGGTAGAGCGCTATCAGCACGGTCACCAGGACCAGTGCTCCCAGGGCGGACCAGGCGGGCTGCAGACGTTCGAGATTTCCGGTCTGCAGATGCGGACGAAGAGGATCCGCGATCATCCAAAGATACCGCCCGATGGCCTCGGTCGATGCGAGCGCGACACTCGCAACGGTTCTCTTGAGCGAGCCAGGCTCGAAGGTGCGTTCGAGCATCACGACGGAACGCAAGACCCCGTAAAGGAAGGACGCAGCCAAGATTGGTCCGAGCTCGCGCAAGACGCGGAAGGCACGCCTCGGTTGCTCCGAACGACGCCATTCGAAAAGCACGAGCGCAACAAGACCCGCCAGTGCGACTTCCTTGCAGAGAAGGCCGAGCAGCAAGAGCAGTCCTGCCGATGCCTTACGCCAGTGCTCGCGACCCGAAACGTAGACCAGCAGCGCCCCGAACGTGAACATGCCGGCCGCGACGTCCGTACGGCCGCTTATCCAGACCACCGACTCGGTCAAACGCGGAAAAGCCGCGAAAGCCGCCGCGGGAAAGCCAGCGACGGCCGGGCGCGCGCCTGCGCGGAGGCACAAACGACCAACCAGAACAGCGGACACCACGTGCAGAACGAGGTTGGTAAGGTGAAAGCCGCCGGGCCAGCCATGCCACAAGCGAAAATCCGCGGCATAGCTGAGCGTGATCAGCGGCCGATAGAACGAGCGTGCCGCCTGAAGGGTGCTGCCCCAGAATGGCTGAAGAAGGTGGTCCGAAAGCGACCACGGCCCGGCGACCAGGGGCGAACCCAAAATGAGACTCTGATCGTCCCAAACGAAACCAACCGTCGCTACCGCAGCGTACGAAGCCAATGCCACCACGACCGGAAGCAGCCACCATGCGAAGGGCCAGCGCTCTTCGCCGGTAGAAGCCTCGGTCCACGAGCTATTGACCATGAGCAAGGCATGGTAACTGGGCCAGAGGGACGCGGCAAATCACGGACCGCTTGTTGTCTCGGACTTCGCCGCGGGACCTGCGTCGAGGCTGTGCCGGCACGTTCATGATAGGGTCGGTGGCATGAGCGCAAGCGACTACCGAAAGCTCATACCTCTCCGCGTCGGTCTATGCCTCGCGCAACTCGGCGCGATTGTCTTGTTGATGGGTCGCACGTTTTGGTCGGGCTTTCCACTCGACGATGCCTGGATCCACCACCAGATCGCCCGCACCTTCGCAAACAGCGGCTCGCTGCGCCTGTTCCCCGACTCCGCTGGTGGCGGAGCGACCAGCTATTTGTGGGCGATCCTGTTGTCCATCGACCACCTGTCTATCTGGCCAACGCATTCGCCGGTCTTCTTTACCCACGCGCTGAATACGGCTCTATTTCTGGCCAGCGGCCAATGCCTGTACTCGATCCTGCTGACCGATGGCTTCTCACCCAAGCTGGCTGGGCTCTTGGCGCTGCTGTTTTCGACTGCGGCCAATGGTGTCTGGTTTGCGGCTAGCGGCATGGAGGCGGTGGCCTTCATCCTCCTCACGCTAGTCACGATACGGCGCTGGCAAACCGAAGACCGAGTGCGCGGTAGCGTCAGCCTCGGAGTCGCGGGCGCGTTGCTTTTCCTGTTACGTCCGGACAGCTTCGCCTTAGTACCGCTCTTGCTCGTCCTCTCAGGGCGCTCGCGCCTTGTCCGCGTGCTGCGGTCACTCGTGCCGATAGCGGTGGCCGTTCTCGTCTACTTGTGCATCAATCGGCGCTGCACCGGCCACTTCCTGCCCACGACCTTGGAGGGCCGGCGCTGGCTCAGTCTGAGTATGGTGCCCGGAACGCTCTATTGGCATCACTCTCTGTCCGTATTCTTCAGCTGGGCGGATGCTTTGAACACCAAGACCTTGGGCTTCAGGTCCGCCGTCGGCTTTTGGCCGGTCTGTGGCTTGTTCCTGCAAGGGCTGCTGACCATAGGGAGCAGGCGGCCGCGCGGGCTGTTGGCCCTAGTCGCATGGAGCCTCGTGCATCTCGCGACCTACGCAATTCTGTTCCCCAACTTGGGGCACGGAGGTAGGTATCAGCCTCTCGTGCCTGGCATCTTCATGATGACGGCGGGTCTGGGGTTGGTTTCCTCGTGTGAGCACCTGCGGCGCTCGCGCTCGCCATCGGTCGAGCCCGTCTGGCTACTTTCTCCGGCGCTACTCTTGATAATTCTCTCGTCGATCTCCCTGGTGCGTTGGCGTGGCTGGCAGGACTGCGCGGTTACGCATATCAACCGCTCCGAGATTGCGATGGCCAAGCTCGTTGCCCGCCTTCCGCCCGACGCTCGAGTTGCTAGTTTCGACATCGGTGCCATGTCCTATTTCTCCGGCCGCACAATTCTCGACCTGGGCGGTTTGGTCGATCGCGACCTCGCCCAGCTCTTGTGGGCCGGACAAACATCGACGTACCTGCGACGTAAGGCAATTAACTACGTCGTGCTCCCAGTGACGTTAAGCGACAGCTACCCCGGCGTGCTGAATTTTCGGTACCGCTTAGGGCTCATGGATGATCCTACCATCGATCTCGTCCCCATCACGTTTCGGGATAGCCCCGTAGACGTGTGGTTTGCAGGCATGGTCGCGGTCGGTAATGCCTCCCCCAGACAATGTTTGTACCGAGTGCGTTGGAAACGGGGTGATTCGTGAGGGGATGGTTCGACTGGCGGGCAGGCCTCTTGCTCTCGGCATTGCCCATCGTGAGTTTCTTGCTTCGCGCCCCGGACGGAGTAACGGTGGAGACACAGAGGGTGCTTCGTCACGAACTCGGCCTAGCCCAGTCCGCAGGATGGCCGGCGCAATTCGTGATGGCGTCAGGGGATGAACGCGAGTTGCACGAACAGGGCCGACGGCTCTGGACCGGTGTCGGGGGGCGCGAGACTTTTCTGCTGGCGTCCGAAAGCGCCGCCGTGCTCATACCATCACAGGCCTTTCTGGACTTGCCCGAGTCTGGGCGCGCGACCGAGTACGAGGAATGGTTGACCGAGGCAAAGCGGCTGCAAGACCTCGAAGGCACCGTCCGCGTCCTGGCATGGACGTTTGTCACCCGGCTCAAACAGGCCGGCAGGATTCCCGCGTCCACGCCAATCGCCAGCCTGCCGGGCCTGCATTTCCCGTCCCCAGTCGAAAGTCCCTCAGCGTCTCTTGACTGGGGTATTCCCTTCGCTGTCCTTGTGCCCCTTGCGTTGTGGCTCCTACGACGGCGACGGTCAATATGCGCCCAAGGTTTGGCGGCGGACAAGCAGAGCCAGCTTCCCGAACCGGGGTCCCGGCAAGTAGCTGCGGGCAAGGAATTTAGCTAGCTCCGGGAACTGCGCAAGAGCCCCCACACTGTCGAGAACGTTGCCAGTGACGTCCGGAAATACGTCCCGCGTCTCCAGGACGACAACTGCGGGAGGACGAGCAGCCAAGTCATCCAGCAAGCGCCGCCGGTGCGCCCCACTCCAAGAAACCCTCTGTGGGACATTGTAAATGTAGCGGCTGGCCAACGGGCGGCGTGCTAACTCGTAGATCACGGGCTCGAATCCCCAAATGAAGATGCTCTGGTCGGCGGGCGTGTTGCTGGCGATCCATTCCGCGACATGGCGGTTGTCGACCGCATTCACGTCGCCGGCCTGATGGAGCAGGTCCATGAGCTCGTCTCGCTCCTTGGGTTCGCCTAGCACGGCCATGGCGCGAACCCAATTGCGGTCCCAAAGTGAAGCTCGGTAGGGTGGAAGAACTCTCTCGTCCTTGAGAAGCAGGGCGACCAGGACGAGGGCTACCACGGGCAATAGATACATGCGCAGGCGCAGCCACAATTTCCACAATCCCCAGCCCGCGGGTAAGCCGATGAGTGGGACGATGGCACCATAATGGTAGGGAAAGAACTTGGCCTGCAGTCCCACACCCAGCAAAGGAAAGAAGATTATCGCGACTAGCGTAAGAGTCGCGCGCCGCTCGGCGGCGTGAATTGCAGGCAATGCCACCAAAAGCAGAAGCCCGAAGGCGTCGTGCCGAGAAAAACGAAAGAGTGATTCCATGCATCCCTGTACCACCAGGGAAAACAGGCCCCGTCCTTCGTGGCCGAGATGGCTGTAGTGTGGCACGAAGCCAAACAGGGTATCGGTCATCCATCCCAAGGCTCCGTAGTGCATAAAACAGACTACGACCGCCGCAATGGGAGCGGCTGCGCCGATGCTCGCGAAGAGCAAAGGTTCGAGCCGCCTGCGCCAGGAGAAAGGTGAGGGCCGGAAGCTCTCCGCCCGCGCGTAGCCAAGCAACAGCGGCACCAAGACCACGCCGCCGGCCAACTGCGGCTTGTAAATACCAGCTGCGCCGAATGCAAGACCGATTGCGATCCAAATCAGTTTTTGAGACGCCCCCAAAACGTCTGCCGCGGTAGCCACGCGCGAGCTAGCAAGGACCATCGCCCAGACCAACAGGAAACCCGCGAAGCTCTCCGGCTGAGCCGTGTTCCAGAATTCGAGCTGCACGTAAGCCATCACGGAAAGAACGACAGCCGGGATCGCGGGTCGCCACGATCCCACCGAGCGACGAGAGATGATGACGAACGCCGGAAACAGCGACAGGAGTCCCAGCGCCTCGAGGATTCGTACGCCGACGATACCGGATCCGAAGATAAGGCGGGCGCCTGCATAGACAAAGAAGATCCCCGGAGGCTTAAAGTCCCAGGCATCGCGATACGGCAGACCGCCCTCGACCATCGTCCGCGCGACTACGGCGTAAATGCCCTGGTCTCGACCGTACTGAAAGAGCAGCAGCTGGCCAATGAGGTAAAGCGAAAGCAGCACACATCCGCCCAGCACGGCGGCCTCGAGTCGGACTTGGACGGCATCAGGAATCGGTACCAGAAAGCGCCGGAGCCGAGACAGCCGCCGCGACATTGACGCCATCGACGCTTCGCCCTCTAGCGCCTTGAACCAAAGCAAACTGAAGAGAGCCGCCCCTGCGAAAACGTGGGACGCGAAAAGCAGCGAAAGAGGATTGCTGAGGCCGCGCACTTCCACGTAGCTGGCCATCAGGGCCGCCGAGACGGCCACGGCCCAGGTGAAGGGCGATGCCGATGCCTGGGCTCTGGCGGGCAACCGCCGATAGAAGAGCGCGAGACAAAAAATGGCCGGGGCATAGTGGTGCTCCCAAGCCAGCGGCGCGGTCAAGGTTGCGGCCAGCCAGGCCAGACCAAAGACGTCCGTGCGCAAGCTGGGCGTGCCGGGACGAGACCGCAGTCTGTGAATCCGCAACGCGAAATACAGGTAGGTGAGTCCGCCTAGAGCCCAAGTTGCTGCGAGCGCCAGCGAGTCGCGCGGAGCAATGGTGAAATGGAGCGCCAGCTCGGGGTAGAGCAAGCGTCCGACGAGGCCATTCCAGGACTGGTTGGGATAGAAGACGTAACCAGTCGATAGCGAGGGCAATACCCTTGCCAGATAATAGACGTGGTCGCCCCAGCCGGCGTATCCGACCGAGGCGCACGTCAGGACGAGGGCGAAGACCACCGCACCAGCGAACGCACGCGGGCTATGCCAGATCAGCAGAGGAGCCGCGAGTGCAAGCGGCGGTTTGATGGCTACCGCCAGGGCCAGAGCAATCCCTGCCAGGGCTGATCGATCCTTTTCCATCGCGAGCAAGCCAGCTCCGATCAACGCCGTGATCAGAACCGTGGCCTGATTCAACTGGACGGCACGCAAGAGCGGGTACCACAGCAGCACCGCAGCGGTGACTCCGAGAAGCGTTTGCAGCGACGATCGGCGGTCGGCCTGTTTCGGCCGAGCAAGCGCAAAAAGCAAGGCCAGCACGACGAGCAGCAGGAGGCGATTGACCACGAACAGATAGACGCCGACCGCGGCTCTGGACAAGCCTACGAGCGGGCGATAGGGCAGGGCAGCCAACGGCGGATAGATGAAGGACGCACCGCCTGCAGACACCTGCGTGTAGGCCGACTGGCCTCGCGAGATTCGCGCCGCTGCCTCGATGCTCGGCCATACGTCGTCGATGTTCGTGCGATCGATTCGCCACAGGCTTGCCAGAGCGTTCAAGCCGTCGTTGTGGTTGCTGGTCACATTGGCCTGAACGAAGCAGAGCAGTACGCCTAGCAAAGCGATCAGCAGCGGCTTACTCGGTCGGACCCATGAAAGGGTGGCAATCGAGCCACCCGCCAAAGCTTGGGGCGTCTCCGTAGTCGACGATTCACGGTCCTCGGCGGGAGTCGAGGGTGACGGTTGGCCGTTATCAGACACTCCGGCTCCCCATGCGAAACGCGCGCCATTCCGCACTAAAGTGCGAGGTCACGCGTGCGGGCAGCTGGAGATAGCGCCAGGCCGCCAGGCCTATGGCGGCGGGTGCGAGAGGCACGGGCGGGCGTAGCAGTGTCGCCATCAGCATCTTGGACGATGGTACTCGTGCTGGAGGCCTGTCGCTACCGTGAGAGCCATGTAGTAGAAGTCCCGGGCGACTCAGCCATAGGCGCTTCGATCACACGAATCGCTGGGAAACGTACGCGACCACGACTATGATTTTCGCAAAGTCTGGCACTCCAAAGCGGCGGACAATTTTCGAGCAAGTGTGAAGAACAAGGAATGTGCCTGCCCATTGGCCAATGCGAGCTACACGAACCTGCTGCTTGACCCTCGGTCCTTGCTTCGCGTCGTGCGAAACGTGGTTCGGCTGCCCCAAAGCGGCCGATCGTAGCGCGGACCACCGGGGGTGGGCGCGACGAAGGCCCGATTGCCCTAAAGTCGTATCACCTCTCCTCCTGGAGCTCATCTTTGCCCTCGCACGCACCCGCAACCGCAAGCCATAGTCACTTCTGACCCATCTGCTGTAACCTCCGCGCCTGCAGTAGCCACGCCGGATAAACGTCCGCGCTCTCGAATAGGAGCTTGCGCATGGATCGAACCACGTCGCTCCTCTCCGCCGAACGATCGTAGCGCTCGCCAGGGTCGCGGCAGAGGTCGAAAAGAGCCTCCCATTCGGCATCGAGGTCGCGCATCCACTTGTAGCAGCCCGATACCACCGCCTGCGTGTGATGGTCGGTCATCCAGCCTTCGAACTGCAGAAAGGCATGCGGCTCGGGCGCACCGTCGCGCAGGTGCGGTACCAAGCTCTTACCACCGAGGGGTCGCACCGTAACGCCCGCAGCCAGCTCGACTATGGTGGGCATGACATCCAGCGTGCTCACCAACGCAGAGGAAGCGCGTCCTTCGCCCAGGCCCGCAGACGGCGGCGCGCAGAGCACAAGCGGCACACGTAGCTCTTCCTCGAACATGGTTTCCTCGTGCGTAAACTTGCCGTGCTCGCCAAAGGCCTCGCCATGATCCGCCGTCAGCACCACCAGCGAGCTGCGCGGCAACGATTCGAGAAAACTCCCTAGCTGATCGTCGAGCATGGCGGCAGCTCGTCGATAGTCGGCCCTGCTGGTTCCGCCGAGATACGGGGCGTGCATGTCGAGGAAATGAGCCCACAGAAGCACTGACCGATCCGGGGGCCTGCGGCGGAGCGATGCTCGCACTTGTGCCAATACTTCGCTCGCGGGCGTACTAACGCGCTGGCTGGGCGGAATGCGCACGTCCTCGACCCCGTGAAACAAATACAGGAGCGGCGGCTGAAACGGGACCACCGCAGTCCCGAAATAGCCCGCTTGGCGCAAGATTGTTGCCAGCATCGGGGGCGAAGATTGCGAATGCGGATCGGATCGATCGGGCGGCGGTACGATGGCAATTCGATCGTCGCTACGCAGATAGCGAGGCTCCGTGCCGGTGAGCAGAGCGGAAAGGCCGAGCGAAGTGAAGTTGGACGCCGACCGGGCGTGATCGAACGAGATGCAGTGGCTCGCCCAGCGGCGAATGCGTGGCATCCCGGCGAGTGCGTCGGCGCGGAGAGCATCAATGCTAATGAGAAAGACATCCGGATGAGATGCGACGGATGAGGCGTCGAAGGCCACCTCTGGTGCCGGAACGATCCGAGCATCTGCGCCGGAGCAATCCTCGTCGACGCGGTTGCCGGGCAGGTCCTCGCCTTTCGGCTGCCGGGCCGAATCCCAGTTGTCGCAATCGAGCCCGAGCAGGCCCGAGCTGCCGTCACCGTCGAAATCGGTCAGCCGGCGCATCCAGCCGAGTCCCAGTGCGGAGTACGGAGCGTGCGCGGAAGCAAAGCGCCGGAGTGCCGGCAGTCGCACGTCGACCGCAATGCCAGCCACGGCAGCGATCGCGAGAGCCGCCAGCCACGCACGCGGTAGCCGGATCGCGGGCGTCACCGCCAATAGGAGAAGAGCGGTTCCGACGACGGCCACGCCGAAGCCAGCAATCCGTGGAAATACCAAGATCCCTAGAAAGCCAGCTTGTGCGACCCACAATGCACGTCCGGCCAGACTCGGCGGTGCCCAGCTGCGTGACCGAGCCCGCCGCCACGCGATGACGAGTTCGGCAACGACGCCGCACGCGAGCACACCACACGCGAAGACCGCCGCCGCTCGCCAGGCAAGCTGATAGCGACGAGCTGCGGCCGGCGTGATGGCCACCGTGGTGACGACAAAAAGTGCGACCATGCGTGCGGCTGGCCGCCTAGCACACAGATGATCCCGAAGCCGAGAGAGAGCAAGCGCCATTCCGCGGACGCCTGCGCTGCGCTGGGAAGCGAGCAACAGACCGGCCAAGAGCAGCCAGGCCGTGCCAGCTAGAGCGCCCAACCGGCCGAGGCGTGCCAGCGTGTCCCAGACAAAATCACGGCCGTGCGGCGACGCCGCATCGAAGTTCAGTTGCGCGACGATTTCGAGAACGAGGAGACCGAACCCGACCGCGGTCACACGCCCCGCCGCACCCAACCCACGAGCAGTCGTATCCTCATCGGGTGCGTCGGTCGTAGGTTCGGACTTTGGGCCGGACATGCTGGAGGCGGCGCCATCTTACTCTCCCGTGCGCCGGTCCGCTCTGGTGCTGGTCCAGGAGGCGCACAAAGTTCTGGCGTGCCTGCGTGGCGGTGAAGCGAGACCAACATTGTACAACCAGGCCAGAGGAAAGGCAGAGGAACCTCTCGACACACGCTTTCGAGCGGGGAATCTCCCCCACGTCCAGAATATGCGGCCCAACCTGACGCGTCATATGACCTCGTCGTGACCCAACCGTGGCCCTTCCCTGACCGCGACAGAGAGATACCTGAGTAGATGAGTCTCTTTTCGATCCGCGTTGATGGGAGAACTTCTTGAATATTCAATACGCCCTGCCCGCCGCTTTTCGCCAGGACCTCGAGACGGAGGTCGCGGCTTTCTTCAAAGGCCGGGAGCTCTCGCGCAAGGGATCGGCCGCACTCTGGCTGAAGACGGCCGTGCTTGCCGTGTGGCTGATGGGCTCGTACGGGCTGTTGGTATTCGTCGCTACGCAACCATGGCAATTCGGGCTGCTTGCGGTGTCGCTTGCCTGCGCCATGGCCGGTATTGGCTTCAATGTGCAACACGACGGCGGGCACGGCGCCTACGCCACCTCGGCCTCGGTCAACCGAGGCATGGCCTTCTCGCTCGACCTGATGGGCGGCAGCTCGTACTTCTGGCGCTACAAGCACGGCATTGCCCACCACGGTTGTCCCAATATCGCTGGCTTCGACGACGACGTCTACCTCGGGCCACTCGGGCGCCTAACGCCCTACGACCGGCGCTTCTGGTTTCACCGATTCCAGCACCTCTATGTGTGGTTGCTCTACGGACTGTTGGCCATCAAGTGGCAACTGGTGGACGACTTCCACAGCATCATCAAGCCCGGTGTCGCGTCCACGACAGTGCCTCGACCAGCGCGCGCCGAGCATCTCATCTTTTGGTCGGGGAAGATCTTGTTCTTCGGCTTTGCCCTGGTCCTGCCCATGTTCTTCCACTCATGGCGGGGTGTGCTTGCCATCTTTGTTCTCACCGACGTGATCTTGGGCGTCCTGCTCGCCGTGGTCTTTCAGTTGGCCCATTGCCTCGGCGAAGCCACCTTCGCCAAGCCGCCGCTGCCCGCACAAGTCATGGATCGCGATTGGGCAACCCATCAGGTCGAGGCGACGGTGGATTTCGCGCGCGACAACCGCGCGCTGACGTGGTTCATCGGCGGTCTGAATTTCCAAATCGAGCATCACCTATTTCCGCGGGTCTGCCATACGCAGTACCCGGCCTTGTCGAAGATCGTCGAACGTGTCTGCCTTAGCCACGGCGTCCGCTACGCCTGCCACGCAACCGCCTCCGCCGCCTTGGGCTCGCACTATCGCTGGTTGAGAAAACTCGGCCGCGGCGACAGCCCGGCCCTCGGCCAAGCTGCCTCGGCTATTCGCGCAGCGTAGGCTCCACCCACAAGCTTTGCTTCTTGAGGTCGCGCAGAATCGTCATGTTTGCGCCCACGCCGGCTTGCTCTTCGGTGAGCAGCCGGTGCAGATCGTCGACGCCGCCAATGGGATGATCGCGAAAGGCGACAATCAAGTCGCCCTCGCGCAGTCCGGCAAGCTTGGCGGGACTGTTCGGTTCGACGGACACGACGAAGACGCCGCTCTCGTTAGGTAGTCCGTGAAAGCGAACCACGCGACGGTGCAGCGGCACGCTTTGGCCGGCGACCCCAAGGAAGGAACGGCGGATACGACCTTCATGAATAAGCTTGCCCATGACGAAGCTGGCCGTGTTCGCGGCAATAGCAAAACAGATACCTTGGGCGGGCATGATCATCGCCGTGTTCACGCCGATGACCTGGCCGCGCGAATCGACCAGCGGTCCG